>JAAYNW010000021.1 GCA_012520655.1 Clostridiales bacterium
CCAAATCAAATATAACAATAAATTATACCAGGGAAAAGCTATCGAACAGGACGTGATGAAAGCCAGTGCACTGGCATTTATCAATGCTGTCAATAAAATTATTTTAGATATAAATTAGTACTAAAGTCACAGAAATCAATTGAATAAACCCGTTTCATGAAGTATAATTTTATTTGACACCGGGAAAAACGTTAGAATTAAGAAAGGATGAGATACGATGATTTGGAAAGATAAGTATGAGCTGGGTGTTGAATTAATAGATGACCAACATAAAGAGCTGTTCCGCCGTGTGGACGCATTTGTGCTGACTTTACGTTCCTCCGCGTCTTGGGAAGAAAAGGTGAAGAAAATCAATGAAACGCTGGAATTTATGAACAGCTATGTAGTAGAACATTTTCGCGATGAAGAAGGATATCAGAAAAAAATCAGTTATCCCGGTTATGAAGTGCATAAGAAAATACATGATGATATGGTGAACTATGTTTTGAAAGTTACTGAGGAGTATGAGAAAAGCGGCTTTAATGAGCAACTGATGCAGCAGTTCGGAGGCAAACTCCTGTCATGGCTGATTAATCATGTTGCGGCAGAGGATCAGAAGATTGCCGATTATGCGATGAAAAGGGAGGTGGCTGAAAGTGGCAGATAAGCTTTACAAACCGTTTTTGGACGCAACCCGCAATGTATTTCAGTTAATGTTAGATATTACGGATATCGAGGAACTTACGCCGGAAGGGCCTTCATATGACGATGGGGTGGTAATTTCTATCGGCATTATAGGGGATCTTACAGGTGAAGTGATTTACCGTTTTCCTAAGATCACATCTCTCGGTATAGTTAATATTATGAGCGGACTGGAAATGGATGCAGTGGACGAATTCGTAATCTCCGCTATATCCGAAATAGCGAATATAATCAGCGGAAATGTGCTTACGATGTTTGCCGAGGAGGATGTGAAATGCGATATATTGCCACCTGTATTGTGTAAATCGGATAAAGACAGGGATGGTTATGCGACCTGTTGCATTACAACACCTGCCGGAGATGTACGTTTGGATATTATCTTAAATAATGCCGCAAAATAAGTAAGATATACGGGATAATATTTTCTGATAGGAGGAAAAAGAATATGGAGAATTTCACATTTTACAGCCCTACTTATTTTGTCTTCGGTAAGGAGGAAGAAACGAGAACCGGACATTATGTTAAGCGCTTTGGCGGAAAGAAAGTGCTTATACATTATGGAGGCGGCTCCGTAGTGCGTTCCGGACTTCTGGATAGGGTGAGGCTTTCTTTAAAGGAAGAGGGCATTGAATATGTCGAACTGGAAGGCGTTAAGCCGAATCCGAGAAGCGGACTGGTTTATGAAGGCATCGATTTATGCCGTAAGGAAAATGTAGATTTCGTTCTCGCCGTCGGCGGAGGAAGTACTATCGATTCCTCCAAGGCGATAGCTGCAGGTGTTGTGTATAATGGAGATTTTTGGGATTTCTATCAGGGAAAACCTGTGACCGAGGCGCTGCCGATAGGAACCATACTGACAATATCCGCAGCCGGAAGCGAAGGCTCTCCCGATTCCGTCATTACCAATGAAGACGGAATGTACAAGCGCGGAGCCAGCGGAGAAGCTCTTCGTCCGTCATTTTCCATTTTGAATCCCGCATTGACGCAGACGCTGCCGCCTTTCCAGATAGCGTGTGGAATAACTGATATTATGGCACATTTATTCGAACGATATTTTACAACCACGACAGAAGTCGAAGTGACTGACAGAATGATAGAGGGATTACTGTTGACCATGATTAAGGAGGCTCCTCGCGTGATAGATAATCCGTGTAATTATCAGGCGCAGGCCAACATTATGTGGGCAGGAATGATGGCACACAATAATTCTTGCGGAGTCGGAAGAATACAGGACTGGGCGAGCCATGATATTGAACATGAGCTTTCCGCACTTTATGATTGTGCGCATGGGGCAGGACTTGCAGTGGCATTTCCTGCGTGGATGCAATATAATATGAAGCACGATGTAAACCGCTTTGCACAGCTTGCCGTTCGTGTGTGGGGCTGTGAAATGGATTTCACGAATCCTGAGAACACAGCGAAAGCCGGAATTGCGGCGCTGAAACGATTCTTGGCATCAATAGGTATGCCTTCGAATTTCGCAGACCTCGGAGCCAAAAAGGAAGATATAGAAAGAATGGCTCACACGGCATGTCATGGGGATGGCCGCGGTGGGTTTATCGGCGGCTTCGCGAAATTGGATGAAAACGATGTAGCCAATATTTACCGCCTGATGTTATAGAATGAAGAAATATGCAGGAAGAAAATAATTTGATGAAGTGTTATAAAAAAAACTTGCATTTATAAATAACAATAAGTATAATAAAACGCGTATGGAATGCAGGATATTTAAGGTTAGAGTTTCCATGCAAATATTTATGGCAGCTTAGGCTGCATTATTGATTGAGTTAGGAGCTCAAATTTTATAAGTTGGTTACTTATAACCAGTTAACCAGTGTGTATACGACACATCAACTTGTGAAACGGTCAATAAGAGTATTAAAAGTGAAATATTTGCTATATAGACTCGAGAACCTGAATATCTGTAATGCTAAAAAATAAATTGATTTTCTGTCCTTAGCACATAAACTGTAGTGCGTTTATGAAATGAACAGTCATAAGAGTTGGCGACCTGTCAATTTAATGACCGCTCATAATAATCGTCGGGAAATGTTATTCCGACGGAAGCTATTCCCGACGAATGCATGACTAAAGCTGGGAATCGGTAAAGGGAACAGAAAGTTTTATAGCTAACAGAAAAAGACGCAAGGTAGGAATGATGTATACATTCCTACCTTTTTTGTATTATAGGGAAATTGGCGGTGTGCACTTTTCCTGATGCGTGTTGAAGAAGAGGGATTGGCTGAATGAAATAAGAGAGAGAGAGGGTATTATGATGGAAAAGTCATCTATGGCGGATGGGAGCAGTGCAATAAAGAGATTACCACAGGAAGAGGCTCCCATCTATGAAGCGCTGAAGCGCTTTCGAAGAATGAGGATAGTACCGTTTGATGTTCCGGGACACAAGCATGGGAAGGGGAATCCTGAGCTGGTGGAGCTGTTAGGGGAAAAGTGTGTAGGCATTGATGTGAACTCCATGAAGCCGTTAGATAACCTCTGCCATCCGGTTTCCGTTATCAGAGAGGCTGAAGAATTGGCGGCTGAAGCATTTCATGCGCATCATGCGTTTCTTATGGTCGGGGGAACTACCTCCGCAGTGCAGGCTATGGTGCTTTCCTGCTGCAAAAAGGGAGATAAGATTATTCTGCCGAGAAACGTGCATAGGAGCGTAATCAATGCGCTCGTACTCTGTGGTGCCAAGCCGGTTTATGTGAACCCGGATGTGGATCAGAATCTTGGAATCTCGCTTGGCATGAGGGTAACACAGGTAGAACAAGCGATTCTAAGCAATCCTGACGCGGTGGCGGTATTGGTGAACAACCCTACTTATTACGGGATATGCTCGGATCTGCGAACTATTGTGAAGCTGGCACATGCGCATGGAATGAAAGTTCTCGCGGATGAGGCGCATGGAACCCATTTGTATTTCGGCGAACATATGCCGGTTTCGGCTATGGATGCCGGAGCGGATATGTCATCCGTGAGCATGCACAAATCGGGAGGAAGCCTTACACAGAGTTCGCTTCTTCTAATAGGACCTAATGTGAACGAAGGACATGTGCGGCAGATTATTAATCTGACGCAGACGACCAGCGGTTCTTATCTGCTCCTTTCCAGTCTGGATATTTCGAGACGCAATCTGGCACTCAGGGGCCGGGAATCTTTCGCAAAGGTAATAGATCTCGCGGAGTATGCCAGAGGAGAAATCAATGCAATCGGAGGCTATTATGCATTTTCAAAGGAATTGATTAACCGAAACAGCATTTATGATTTTGACAGTACAAAGCTGTCCGTGCATACCCTGGAAATCGGTTTGGCAGGAATAGAGGTATACGATATACTCCGGGATGAATACGACATTCAGATTGAGTTCGGAGATATCGGAAATATCCTCGCTTATCTTTCCATCGGAGATCGCAGGCAGGAGGTGGAACGGCTGGTGAGTGCTTTGGCGGAAGTAAAACGATGCTATCAAAAGGATAAGGCAGGCATGCTCACACAGGAGTATATGGATCCTTACGTGGTGATGACACCTCAGGAATCCTTTTATGCCGAAAAGGAATCGCTGCCTCTTGAGGCGACGGAAGGCAGGGTATGCAGCGAATTCGTGATGTGTTATCCACCGGGAATCCCCATATTGGCTCCGGGAGAAATGATTACAAAAGGTATTATAGAATATATATTGTACGCAAAGGAGAAGGGCTGTTCCATGACCGGTCCTGAGGATGCGGACATCGAATATTTGAATGTGCTGAAAAATGTGTAAGGAGGTGGATAAAGGATGGAAATGTGGTTCTCGGACGAACACACGGATAACGTAAAGCTGTCGATTCGGGTGGAACAGCAGCTGTTCAGTGCGCAAAGCGAGTTTCAGAGAATCGACGTGCTGGAATCCAAGGAGTTCGGAAGGATTCTTGTAGCCGACGGCGACTTGATGCTGACAGAAAAGGATGAATTCATTTATCATGAGATGATTACTCATGTTCCGATGGCGGTTCATCCACATGTGGAACAGGTACTGGTCATCGGCGGAGGAGACGGAGGAATCGTCAGAGAATTGGTAAAGTACGATGCCATAGAGAAAATTGATGTAGTGGAAGCGGATCCGCTTTTGGTCGAAGTATGCCGAAAGTTTTTTCCACAGATGGCATGTAGTATGAACGATCCTCGGGTACAGATTTTTAATGAGGATGGACTTAGGTTTGTACGGTCCAAATCGGATGAATATGATTTGATCATTATAGATTCTCCAAATCCGTTCGGCCCGGGAGAAGGACTTTTTACGAAGGAATTCTACGGCAACTGCTATAATGCCCTGCATGGGGACGGAGTAATGATTAACCAGCACGAAAGTCCTTTTTATAAGGAAGAAGCTTTTCAATGCCAGAGAATGCATAAACGGATTATAGAATCCTTTCCTATCAGCAAGATTTATCAGGCACATATACCATCTTATCCTTCCGGACACTGGCTTTTCGGGTTCGCCTCGAAGAAATACCATCCGCTGAATGATCTGGACGGTGTGACCTGGACGCTGAAAGGAATACCTACGAGATATTACCTGCCGAGGCTGCATCAGGGAATGTTTGCTCTTCCGGCATATGTGGAGGAATTGGTAAAAGATGTTGAATAAAAATATTATTAATTTCATCGGCTGTGAATCGGAATATGAAGAGGCGGAAATAGTACTGTTCGGAGCGCCTTTCGATTCTACGACCTCATACCGCCCGGGAACCCGATTCGGTTCACAGGCGATTCGGAATGAATCCTACGGTCTGGAAACCTTCAGCCCCTATCAGGAAAAAGACTTGACGGATTGTGGAATCTTTGACAGCGGAGACTTGGAACTGCCCCTTGGAGATACGGAGCGGGTTTTGGAAGCGATTGAGCAACGGGCGGGGACGATTCTGGACGACGGGAAAATCCCGTTTATGATAGGTGGCGAGCATTTGGTAACACTTGGAAGTGTACGTGCTGCAGCGAGGAAGTATCCGGATTTGCATATAGTCCATTTCGATGCCCATGCGGATTTAAGAGAAGATTATTTGGGCGTGAAGCTCTCTCATGCCTGCGTGCTCAGAAGATGCTGGGAGCTGTTGGGAGATAACAGGATTCATCAATTCGGTATTCGCTCCGGGGACAGGGAGGAATTCCGGTGGGCGCAGGAAGGTCATGTAACAATGCAGAAGTTTAACTTCGGCAATTTGAAAGAAGCAGTTTCAACACTGCAAGGGAAGCCGGTTTATTTTACCATCGACTTGGATGTACTCGACCCTTCGGTATTTCCGGGTACGGGAACACCGGAAGCAGGTGGTGTAAGCTTCATGGAACTTTTGAATGCTGTTTATGAAGTCGCAAAAGGCTGCCACATCGTAGGCTGTGATGTGAATGAATTGAGCCCGGCTTATGATGCCAGCGGAGTATCTACGGCAGTAGCGGGTAAAGTGGTACGCGAGCTTTTGCTGGCACTTTGTGTTTATTAAATAAATAATAAAGGAGAATTTCAATATGGGAAAAGTATTAATTATCGGCTGCGGAGGTGTAGCCGGAGTAGCGATTCATAAATGCTGTCAGAACAGCGAGGTTTTTACGGAAATTTGCATTGCCAGCCGTACGGTATCGAAGTGTGAGGCAATAAAAGAAAAGCTTGAGGGTATGACCGATGCCAGAATTACGACCGCACAGGTGGATGCGAATAATACGCAGGAATTGATTGCCCTTATAGAAAGAGAAAAGCCGGAGGTTGTGCTGAACCTGGCTCTCCCGTATCAGGATCTTACCATTATGGATGCGTGCCTAGCGACGAAGACCAATTACGTGGATACGGCCAATTATGAACCGGAGGACACGGCAAAATTTGAATATAAGTGGCAGTGGGCCTACAGGGAGCGCTTTGAAAAAGCCGGAATTACCGCCCTGCTGGGAAGCGGATTCGACCCCGGAGTTACCGGTGTTTTTTCCGCATATGCGTTAAAGCATTATTTCGACGAAATTAATTATATCGATATTCTGGATTGCAACGGAGGCGATCACGGTTATCCCTTTGCAACCAACTTCAATCCTGAAATAAATATCCGAGAAGTGTCCGCGAAGGGCTCTTATTGGGAGGACGGACACTGGGTAGAGACAGAACCGATGGAAATTAAGAGAGTCTATAATTTCCCTGAAGTGGGTGAGAAGGATATGTACCTGCTTCACCATGAAGAACTTGAATCTCTCGCCCTCAATATTCCGGGAATCAGGAGAATACGATTCTTCATGACTTTCGGACAGAGCTATCTTACCCATTTAAAGTGTCTTGAGAACGTAGGGATGACCTCTATAGAGCCGATTATGTATGAAGGGAAGGAGATTGTTCCCTTGCAGTTTTTAAAGGCAGTGCTTCCCGACCCGGCTTCACTCGGTCCCCGCACGAAGGGCAAGACCAATATTGGCTGTATTTTTACGGGGAAAAAGGACGGAAAGGAGAAAACAATTTATATCTATAACGTATGTGAACACGAAGAGTGTTATAAAGAAGTGGGTTCACAGGCGGTTGCTTATACCACAGGAGTTCCGGCCATGATCGGAGCCATGATGCTGATGACAAAGACATGGGACAAGGCGGGTGTGTATAATATCGAAGAATTTGATCCCGACCCGTTTATGGAGGCTTTGAATAAATTCGGACTTCCGTGGAAGATAAGCGAAAATCCCGATATGGTAGAGTGATAAAGATTGTTTATGGAGAGGCTATGAAGAGAGATGAATTGAAAACTCCCTGCTATGTTGTGATGGAGCATGCTCTGAAAAAGAACCTAGAGATTCTTGCAGGAGTCAGGAAACGGACAGGATGTAAGATTTTATTGGCACAGAAGGCTTTTTCCATGTTTTCCTGCTATTCCCTGATCGGAAAGTATTTGGACGGAACTGCGGCGAGCGGCTTGTATGAAGCGCGGCTGGGGGCAGAGGAAATGAGAAAGGAAACTCATATTTTCTCCGCTGCATACAAAGAGGAGGAGATGGAAGAAATATTGTCCTATTGCGGACACATTGTTTTTAATTCCTTTTCTCAGCTTGAAAGATATGGCAAAAGAGTAGCAAAAGCGGGAAAAAGTGTAGGAATAAGGGTAAACCCCGAATGCTCCACACAAGGAGAGCATGCGATCTATGACCCTTGCACCCCCGGTTCCAGGTTGGGAGTTCTGGCGAAGGAATTCCCGGATAAGCTTCCGCAATGGGTGGAAGGAATTCATTTTCACACGTTGTGCGAACAAAACGCGGATGCTCTTGCAGTGACCTTGGAGGCGGTGGAAAGGAAGTTCGGCCCATGGCTTTCCGATATGAAATGGATAAATTTCGGAGGTGGACACCATATCACGCGGAAAGACTATGATATAGAGCTTCTGGAAAAATGTATCCGTCATATGTCAGATGCGTACGGCATTCAGGTTTATCTGGAGCCGGGAGAAGCCGTTGCTCTGAATGCGGGGCATTTGTTGACGACGGTGGAGGATCTGGTACATGATGATAAAATTGCGATCTTGGATACTTCGGCGGCCTGTCATATGCCCGACGTTATTGAGATGCCATACCGCCCGCCGCTTATGGATTCCGCCGCGGAGGGAGAAAAAGCCTTTTCTTACATGCTCGGCGGACCGACCTGCCTGGCCGGAGATATGATAGGGAGTTATTCCTTCGACCGGCCGTTGAAAGTCGGAGACCGGCTGACATTTGAAGACATGGCTATTTATACGATGGTGAAAAATAATACCTTTAACGGAGTGCCTCTCCCTTCTATTGTCTGGGAGAAGGAGGACGGAGAATGTGAAATAATAAAAGCATTCGATTATAAGGACTTTAAGGAAAGACTGTAATATTTGCCGTAAGAATACCTCTCAATCCGCAATCGGCTTGAGAGGCATTCTTAATGGAGTTATTATCTCCGGCTTTCGATACGGATGACTCCGCAGCCTATTTTTTCTCCGGGATCCCCGGCCGGCTGTGTTGTGAAATCATCCCGCCTGGAGTGGATAATTACAGATTTGCCGATAATGCTGTCTATGGTAAATCGTTTGTCATAAAAGGAAGACCAGGCATAGCCTTGATTTCCGAACAGAGGAATCAAATCTCCTGCATGATCCGGGTGTGGCTGATTCGTAGGATTATAGTGTCCGCCGGTGTTTGCGAAGGAATTGGTGCAATCTCCGAATTCGTGGATGTGCATCGCATAGAAATTAGTGGAATCGGGATCGGATATATTAGGAAGTCCGAAAACTTCAGCTTCTACAAGAACGCCTCCGTACGGTGTATCATAAAACTTAACCAGACCGCTCAACTGGGAGTTGGAGCTATTACCTGTAACCCATGCCATAGCGCGGGGCTTATTTTTTTCCAATATGTTTACAAATGTGAGACGAGGAGTAAACTGATACATAAAAGTCCCTTTTTATTTAAGATATGCTAAAAAAGGCGATTGGTAAACAATATACGGTTAACTTAAAATAGAAATTTGTAATGATAAAAAAAATTAATGTGCTATAATTTATACAAGTAATGGAACACAGCGCATATAAACGAAAGAAACGATGAAAGCAAAAGTGAAAATGATAATTGCCATGCTAATATTTGGCAGTATAGGTATTTTTGTAAAAAAAGCAGACATGCCCTCGGGAATATTGGCGATTATAAGAGGAAGTATCGGAACGATTTTTCTGGTGCTTGCAGGTATTGTGATGAAGAGAAAAATCTCATTGCCTGACATAAGAAAGAATCTTAAGCTCCTGATTTTTTCGGGAGCGGCAATCGGTGTGAACTGGATATGTCTTTTTGAAGCATATAGTTATACCACAATTGCCGTAGCCACCTTATGCTATTATCTTGCACCGGTGTTTGTCATAGCGGTTTCACCGCTTTTCCTGAAAGAGAAGCTGACAGCAGTAAAAGTAGGATGTATTACGGTATCGCTATTGGGTATGGTATTAGTGGTCGATATTTTCGGGGTCGGACAAAGGACGGGAGCCGGACTGAAGGGTGTTGCTTTCGGCATTATGGCGGCGTTGTTATATGCATCTGTAGTGGTTATGAATAAATTTATGAAAAAAATAGAAGCTGTGGATATGACAGCATCCCAGCTTGGAATAGCTTCTCTTGTATTATTGCCGTATGTATTTTTGACAGAGGATGGAACGGGAATATCATTCAGCAGAAGGACGCTGTTTCTTCTCCTTTACTTAGGTATTGTAAATACCGGAATTGCCTACTTTCTCTATTTTTCTTCTTTGAAGAACTTGAGCGGACAGTCGGCGGCTTTATTCAGCTATATTGACCCTGTAACGGCAATTTTTCTCTCTGCCCTTTTGCTTCATGAGAGTATGAGCGTGGCACAGATGACAGGGGCAATATTAATACTGGGGTCTACTCTTTTAAGTGAGTTGGCCGATAAGCAAAAGCCTGTTCATGTGGATACCTCCGTGTAAAGGAAAATGAATGAAAAAGCATAAAAAGCATTTATAAAGTAAATAAAATTAAAAATTAAGAAGACTGCCATAAATGAGTGGCAGTCTTCGGCCGTTTAACCGGAAACGGAGGGGAGATTGTTCAGGTTATTATTTTCCTCTCCGTCAGGCAAGGATTTTAAATATTCCGTATCCTTTCTATGCGCGATACCGACCCCTTTGATTTCTCCGTTTTTAGCAAGGGAGACTCCCTCCTGCTTGGAAACCTGTGAACCGTCCGATAATTGATATCCGGTAACCCGTCCGCTGCTCTTCACAAGTCCTACGATTTCTTTGGCATCGCTCTTCGCCTCCGGTATGTCATCCAGAGTATTTATGGCGAGAGCTTCTCCCAGGGTAGTTTTATCTATATCTTTCATAAAATAACCATACCTTTCTCTTGGCTGCAAACGTTGCCTGTTATCTTCTACTTTTTAAGTTTCAAAATAAGAATTCCATGCGGAGCATATTCTTTGTACTATAGTTTGCACAAAAAGAAAAAATCTATACGTATCATGTTCTCAAATGACTTTTTTGCTTTTGCGCATCTGCATAGGAGTGCAACCGTAAGTGGATTTAAAATTTTTCATAAATAATTTATAATTTGTACAGCCGTTTCTCTCAAGAATGCCGGTAATGGTCAGATCCGTATTCATCAGATCTTCATATACATGAGCAAGTCGTACTTTGTTCACATATTCCAAAAAAGTAAGTCCCATATATTTTTTGAAGAAACGACAGAAATATTCGGGATTCAAAGCAATAGCGGAAGCTGCTTCATCCAGGGTAATTGCAGAAGCATAGTTGGATTTCACAAAGTCCATTACGTTTTCCAGACGGCGAAGATTTTTATCCGTCCTTATTTTTACGGATGTATCGATTTCTACCTTATAATATTGAATAATCGAATAGAGGAAATTATATAAAAGGCTGGAGAACCGGAGGGAATATCCTTCCGGTTTTTCGTCGTTAAGTGCCTTCATTTCCATCAGAATGGAACGTATGAATTCATTCTTCTCCCGGCATTTATTAATATCATCAAATCGAATATTGTCATATTCGGGAATATTTTTCTTCAAAAATTGGTAAGGTATCTGCAGAAGAATGATCGAACAATTTTCGTGACAGTAAGTGGAGTGAATATCTGCCGAGTTAATTATGACAAAGTCGCCCGCTGCCAGAGTGAACCGGGAATTGTTTATAGTGACATCCATGCACCCTTCGCAGATGCAGATGATTTCCATGCTGTTGTGCCAATGGTTGGTAATAAGGTGGTTGGAATCTCTGTAAGTCTCAAAGCGGACTTGGATATCCTCCCTTGTTTGTATTTCTTCATGAATATACTTTTCCATGAGATTCTCAGATAGTCCTTTCATAATCATAAAACCGATAAATAATCTTAATATAGATTAATAATGTTATAAAAAAAATAAAAAGTCAATATAATCCCATAAAAAGTCATATAGATAGATGGTATGGAGATAGTGCTGTGATACTGAATGCGCTACAGATATTTTTTGTGTACTGCCGGTTTTCTAATTACTCTGACTATGATATAATTTATCTATCACTTATCTATCACAAATATATAGTGGATAAACTTAAAGCAAATGGATATTACTTATCTATAGAATCTGTAGACGATTTTTATATACGAAACCTATGTTTCAGAAGAATCTTCTGCGGTTGCGTTGTCTTAGAATACTAAACTAAAAGAAGAAAAGAGACATTTATGGGCAGAATACTCAATCTTGAAAGGAAAATGGCAATATATGAGACAAACAGGCTATTCGGTTCGATTGGCGGTGTGCTCTTATATGCTATAGGTGTAAATCTGTTTATTGTCCCTCAAGGGCTGTATACCGGAGGTGTTATGGGTTTATGCCAGGTAATACGTACCGTTTTGGTAGAATATATGAAGCTTCCGATTCATAACTTCGATATTGCGGGTTTGATTTACTATATTGTCAATATTCCTCTTTTTATTTTAGCGATGAAAAAGCTGGGGAGGATATTTTTTGCTAAGACTGTCATCTGTGTGACTGCCATGTCATTTTTCCTTTTCATCGTGTATGTTCCGTCAATACCGATTATGGATGATAAGCTTGCTTCCTGTCTGATAGGAGGAATCTTATGCGGAGCGGGCATAGGTATTTGCCTTAAAATGGGAAGCTCCGACGGTGGAACGGATATACTGGGCGTTCTGCTGATACACTGGAAAAAGGATTTCAGTGTGGGCAAAGTGACCCTTGCCGTAAATGTCGTACTATACTTAATCTGTTTATTCCTGTTTGACGTGGAGACAGTTATTTATTCTTTGATTTACGCTTCTGTAAGCGCATTTGCGGTGGATAAAGTATACTCTCAGAACATCAATGTGGAAGTGAACATCATTACAAAGCATGCCTGTGAGGAAATGGAGCAGGAGATTTTCTCAAAATTAGAACGGGGAATAACGAAGTGGCAGGCACTTGGCGCATATACGGACAATAGTGCGGAAGTATTATATATGGTAATATCAAAATATGAAGTAGGGCGGATGAAGAACATCATACGGAAATACGACCCCAATGCATTTATTGTCATAAACGAGGGTGTGAATGTAAGCGGCAATTTTCTCAAGAAACTATAGTAACTATGATAATATAAAAGCAACCTAAAAAATAATAAGCCCGATATTGCTGGCGTGTTGTTTGCCGCCTGCAATATCGGGCTTATTTATTGTCATGTATTCATGACTATTTATGATACACGCAGTTCGTTTCATAAGCCGGTTCGCAGGTTAAGTGAATACCCAGACGCTTGAAGGTTTTTTCGTCTACGGGAGAAAGAATGACTGTGGAGTGCACCTGACAATTTTTCAATTTCGGAATCTGCGAGAGCGCAAGCTTTGCATCGGCATCCGTTGCGGCGCTCATAGATAGGGCAATCAGTATCTCGTCCGTATGTAAACGTGGGTTAAGACTGCCCAGATAGTCGGTTTTCAAAGTCTGGATAGGTTCTATGGCAGTTCTCGATATGAGGTGCTTGTCGTGTTCTATTCCGCCCAAGACCTTGAGAGCATTGAGGAGAGCGGCAGCGGAAGCACCGAGTAAGTCGGAAGTTTTTCCGGTGATGATCTGTCCGCCCGGAAGCTCGATTGCCGTTGCCGGATGACCGGTATTTTCCTGCCTCATGAGAGCCATAGGTACCACTTTTCTTTCGGAGATATTGATGGAAGCTTGTTTCATTAAAAGCTCAAGCTTATATACAATTTCTTTTGAACCGATTACATCTTTCTTGCGGTCGCACAATGCCTGATAATAGCGGCGAATAATCTCCTGTCTGGAAGCTTCTTTGCATACTTCATCATCTATGATACAATTGCCGGCCATGTTTACCCCCATGTCGGTGGGCGATTTATAAGGGCTGTGACCGAGAATCTGCTCGAATATCGCATTCAGAACAGGAAAGACTTCGATATCCCTGTTATAGTTGACGGTAGTCTCCCCGTAGGCCTCCAAATGGAAAGGGTCTATCATGTTGACATCACTTAAGTCTGCGGTAGCAGCTTCATAAGCAACATTTACAGGATGACGCAGAGGAAGATTCCATATAGGAAAGGTTTCGAATTTTGCATATCCGGCAGTGATGCCGCGCTTGTGTTCGTGATAGAGCTGTGACAGACAGGTGGCCATTTTGCCGCTTCCCGGACCGGGAGCAGTAATGACCACGAGAGGCTTGGAAGTCTCGATGTAATCGTTTTTACCATACCCATCATCGCTGACAATGTGAGGTATATTACTGGGATATCCTTCAATAACGTAATGAAGATGAGACTTAATCCGCAGCCCCGACAATTTGTCGCGAAAATGGTCGGCAGCAGGCTGTCCGGTATATTGCGTGATAACGACGCTTCCTACTAAAAAGCCCATGTCGCGAAATGCGTCAATAAGCCGAAGGACATCCATATCGTAAGTGATGCCCAAGTCGCCGCGGATTTTATTCTTTTCAATTGCATCTGCGCTTATAACAATGACGATTTCCGCCTGATCCTTCAGCTGCAGAAGCATTTTTAACTTGCTGTCCGGCTGAAAGCCGGGAAGAACTCTGGAAGCATGAAAATCATCGAATAATTTTCCGCCAAATTCCAGATATAATTTATTGCCGAATTGAGCAATTCTTTTGCGGATGTGCTCGGACTGCATTTTTACATATTTATCATTATCAAATCCATGTTTCATTTAACTGTTCCTTAATGATTGTATTTATCCCTATTATTTGTTTGTGACAGCCGCAGAAACAAAGCCTTTAAACAGAGGATGAGGTCTGTTCGGCCTGGATTTCAATTCCGGATGCGCCTGTGTAGCAACAAAGAAAGGATGTTCCGGAATCTCGCACATCTCCACGATTCGTCCGTCAGGAGAAAAGCCGGATAATTTCATGCCGTTCTCCGTAAGCGCCGCTCTGTAATCGTTATTTACTTCATAACGGTGCCTATGTCTTTCATAAATAACTTCTTCGCCGTATAAGCGAAAAGCTTTGGAATCTTTGGCCAAAACACACGGATAAGAACCGAGCCTTAGTGTGCCTCCGATATCTTCCACTCCGTTCTGATCGGGCATAAGAGCGATAACCGGGTGGGTAGTATTGGGAGCGAGCTCCACGCTGTGAGCATCGTTATAACCGAGAACGTTCCTTGCATATTCTACAATGGAAAGCTGCATGCCGAGACAAAGGCCTAAAAATGGAATCCTATGAGTTCTTGCATAAGTAATGGCTTTGATTTTACCTTCAATACCGCGGTCTCCGAAGCCTCCCGGAACGAGAATGCCGTTCACGCCGTCCAGTATTTGATCCGCGCTCTCATCCGTAACGGTCTCGGAGTCCACCCACTTAATATTGACATTTACGTGGTTGGATATTCCCCCGTGTTTCAACGCTTCCACTACGCTGATATAAGCGTCGTGAAGCTGAATATATTTACCTACGAGTGCAATAGTAACTTCGCCCGAAGGAGTGCGAAGAGAATCGACCATTGCTTCCCAGTCGCTCAAGTCGGGCTCGGGACAAGGAAGATTTAAGCATTCGCATGCGACCTGTGCCAAGTTCTCTTTTTCCATTGCGAGAGGCGCTTCGTAGAGGAATTCCACGTCCAGATTCTGTAATACGCGGTTATTCGGTACATTACAGAACAGAGCAATTTTATCTTTAATGCCTCGATCGAGCGGATATTCGCTGCGGCACACAATAATATCAGGTTGAATCCCCATTCCCTGGAGTTCTTTTACACTTGCCTGTGTAGGTTTGGTCTTCATCTCCTGTGAAGCGCGAAGATAAGGAATCAGAGTAACATGAATCAGAATGGCATTTTCTCTTCCGACCTCATGCTGAAATTGGCGGATGGATTCCAAAAAAGGTTGGCTTTCGATATCGCCCACCGTACCGCCTACTTCTATAATGGCAATTCTCATATCTTCATTGGTAAAATTCCTGTAGAATCGGCTTTTGATTTCATTTGTAATATGTGGGATTACCTGAACGGTACCGCCGCCGTAATCTCCTCTTCTTTCTTTTTGAAGGACAGACCAATAAATCTTGCCGGTGGTAACATTGGAATTTTTGTCCAGATTCTCGTCGATAAATCTTTCATAATGTCCGAGGTCGAGGTCCGTCTCTGTTCCGTCGTCGGTAACAAAGACCTCTCCGTGCTGAATGGGATTCATTGTACCGGGGTCGATGTTGATGTATGGATCAAATTTCTGCATGGTAACTTTATAACCACGCGCTTTTAAAAGTCTTCCTAGAGATGCGGCCGTAATTCCTTTTCCTAGACCGGACACTACACCGCCTGTTACAAATACATATTTTACCGGCATTTTTATCCTCCTTAGCGATTGCAATAAAGACGTTAATCAAGAGCAATTTACAATAACCTTATTTTGCATCATAGTTATGTATTATACAACGGTTCATGACCAAAAATCTACTGTTTATGTTAAAAAAAACAGAGAAAAATTTAGAAATCTTTTATACATGCCAAAATATTTTCATAATTATATTATTGATTTATCGAATACCAGTCTCTATAATGGAAGAAACAATGATTTACGAATAGGAGCAAGCATGGAAGATAACAATTTAAACCAATACGAGGGCGGTGGATACAACAACGGCAATCGTGGCGGTAATAAAAATAATAACAACGGTAACAGAGGCCCGGGCGGGAATGGAGATAACCCTAAGAAACAGAGCATTTTCCTTCTGCTCATTGCGGCACTCATTACGCTGCTATGCATGAGCTATTTTATGAAAGCGGTGACTGGCGGCACCGAGAAAGAAATTACTTATAATGAGTTTATTAAAATGATCGATAACGGTGAAGTGGAAAGCGTCGAGGTGGAAACAGACCAGATTACTATTTATCCGAAGGACACCGAAGATTCATCTACGAATCTGTACGGAATGCCGGTAATCACTTATTACACAGGTAAGCTGGAGGATGACGATACTCTGGCAGCACGCCTTATTGAGCACAATGTAGATGTGAATAAAAAGGTACCGGATGGTTCCGGTATGCTGCTTTCCATTCTTTTGACATATGTATTTCCTATTTTGCTTATGTGGGTGCTTTTGAGCTTTATATTCCGCAGAATGTCTAAAGGCGGCGGAGGCCCTATGGGTGTTGGAAAAAGTAACGCAAAAGTATATGTGCAGAAAGAGACCGGGGTTACCTTCAAGGATGTGGCCGGCGAGGATGAGGCGAAGGAATCCCTGCAGGAGGTAGTAGATTTCCTCCACAATCCGGGGAAGTATTCGAAGATAGGAGCTAAGCTGCCCAAGGGGGCTCTGCTTGTAGGACCTCCGGGAACGGGTAAGACCCTGTTGGCAAAAGCGGTAGCGGGAGAGGCGCATGTGCCGTTCTTCTCTCTGGCCGGTTCGGACTTTATCGAGTTATATGTAGGCGTGGGTGCTTCCAGAGTGAGAGATCTCTTTAAAGAAGCGACCAAAAATGCCCCTTGTATTATATTTATAGATGAAATAGATGCTATCGGAAGAAGCCGTGATTCCAAGTACGGCGGAGGAAACGAGGAACGGGAACAGACTTTGAACCAGCTGCTTTCCGAGATGGATGGTTTCGACACCTCGAAGGGTATCCTCATACTCGGAGCGACTAACAGACCGGAGATTTTGGATAAGGCTCTTCTAAGGCCGGGACGTTTCGATAGGAGAATCATTGTAGACAAGCCTGATTTAAAGGGACGTGTAGAGATTCTGAAGGTACACGCCAAGGACGTTCTGATGGATGACAGCGTGGATTTGGATGCTATTGCCCTTGCGACCAGTGGCGCAGTAGGCGCCGATCTCGCCAATATGATTAACGAAGCGGCAATTAATGCCGTACAAAAAGGGCGCGGATATGTATGCCAGCAGGATTTATTCGAAGCGGTAGAGCAGGTACTCGTAGGAAAAGAGAAAAAAGACCGCATTATGAGCAAAGAGGAACGTAAGATTGTTTCTTACCACGAGGTAGGCCATGCGCTCCTCAGCGCTTTGCAGAAGAATTCCGAGCCGGTGCAGAAGATTACGATTGTGCCGAGAACGATGGGAGCTCTCGGTTATGTTATGCAGGTGCCGGAAGAAGAAAAGTTTCTTAATACGAAGGCGGAGCTGCATGATATGCTCGTAGGCTATCTGGGCGGCCGTGCGGCTGAGGAAATTGTATTTGACACGGTAACTACCGGGGCAGCAAACGATATTGAGAAGGCGACAAACATCGCGAGAAATATGGTTACAAGATTCGGTATGAGCGAGAAGTTCGGTCTTATGGGACTAGCGACGATAGAGAACGAATATCTGGACGGCGGTGCCAGATTGACGTGCAGCGATGTGACGGCTGCGGATGTGGATACGGAAGTGATGAATCTTTTAAGGGACTGCTACGCGGAAGCCAAACAGCTTCTTTCGGAAAACAGGGAACTTATGGATAAACTCGCGGCCCACCTGATTGAAAAAGAAACCATTACGGGCCAAGAATTCATGAAGATATATCGTGCGGAAAAGGGAATTCCCGAGCCGGAGGAGAAAGCGGAGGAAGAGAAACCCAAGCCGGAAACGGAAGAGAAGAATTCTGAAACCGAAAAAAAGAATCAGGAAGTCATTATTAAGAAAGACAGTATGGTTATAATGGCGGAGGATGAAACGAAGAAATCGGAAAAGAGCGGACCGGTAGGACGTTTTTCCAACGCTTCCGGAGAATTTGTGAAGACCGGAAATTTTGCGGAAGAACTACAAAATAAAATAGACGAACAGAAATAAAAAGCAAAAAAGGTTCTCAATGAGTGTTTTACATTCATAAAAAAGGACCTTTTTGTGTGTTATTAAAATGAAACTATTGAATGAAATCATTAAATGATATTATTTAATAAAAACAATTAAAATAATTCAGTTTATGGGTGAGAGATGTTTGACTTTAATGAGGAACTGAAAAAGCTGCCCGCAAAGCCGGGTGTATACATCATGCACGACGAGAAGGATGCCATTATATATGTGGGAAAGGCTATCAATCTGCACAGCCGTGTGAGGTCGTACTTCCGTAAAAATATCGGACGGGGACCGCAGATTGACAAGATGGTAACGCAGATTGCCAGATTCGAATATATTATTACCGATTCTGAGTTGGAAGCGTTGGTGCTTGAAAATAATCTGATAAAAGAATATAGTCCCCGATATAATACGATGCTGAAGGATGACAAGACATATCCTTATATAAAAGTAACTGTCGGGGAACCGTTTCCGCGCGTGCTTTTTTCCCGGGAGATGAAGAAGGATCGTTCGCGTTATTTCGGACCATATACGAGCGCGACTGCAGTAAAGGATACGATAGATTTGATTAATAAGCTTTATCTTCTCAGGACTTGTAACAGGAATCTTCCCAAGGACTGTGGAAAAGAACGCCCTTGCCTGAATTACCATATCAAGCAGTGCGCGGCGCCTTGTCAGAACTATGTGACACAGGAACAGTACAGGGAGCAGGTTGATAGGGCGCTTGATTTCCTAAACGGCAATTACAATCCGATTTTGAAGGAACTGGAAAGAAAGATGCAAGAGGCTTCCGAAAATATGGAATTTGAGGAGGCGGTAAAATACAGGGATTTATATAACAGCGTAAAACAAGTGGCACAGAAGCAGAAAATTACGGACAGTTACGGAGAGGATAAGGACATCATCGCCCTTGCGCTGGACGAGAACGAAGCGGTTGTGCAAGTATTTTTTATACGAAACGGGAAACTAATAGGGAGAGAACATTTCTATATGACCCATGTGTCGGGGAATGACAGGCCGCAGGTACTTCTTGATTTTGTGAAGCAGTTTTATGCAGGAACGCCCTTTATCCCCAAAGAGCTCATGCTGCAGGAAGAAATTGAAGATATAGAGGTGCTGGAAAAATGGCTGACGGCGAGAAAAGGGAGCCGCGTTTACATCCGTGTACCCAAAAAAGGCAGTAAAGAAAAATTGGTGGAATTGGCCGGGAAAAATGCGGCTCTCGTTTTAAGTCAGGATAAGGAAAAGATAAAAAGAGAAGAAGGAAGAACGATTGGTGCCGTCAAGGAGATTGCCGCTCTCATCGGCGTTGAAGAGATTGTACGCATGGAAGCATATGATATCTCCAATATAAGCGGGTTTGCCAATGTAGGTTCCATGATTGTTTATGAAAAGGGAAAGCCCAAAAGAAGTGATTACCGTAAATTCAGAATAAAATCGGTATCGGGGCCCGATGATTATGCCTGCATGAAAGAGGTGCTTACCAGACGTTTTGTCCATGGGATGGAGGAACAAAAAGAACTCGATATGAAGGAAATGGAGAAGGAGTTCGGAAGCTTTACGAAATTTCCCGACCTGATACTTATGGATGGCGGAAGAGGACAGGTAAACATCGCTTTGGAGGTTTTGGATGAGCTGCATATAGATATTCCTGTCTGTGGTATGGTAAAGGACGATAATCATCGGACGAGGGGCTTATATTATAGTAATAAAGAGATTCCTATTGACAGAAGCTCGGAAGGATTCAAACTGATTACGAGAGTGCAGGACGAAGCGCATCGCTTTGCCATCGAATACCACCGGTCGCTACGCAGTAAGTCACAGGTAAAATCGGTGCTGGATGATATTCCGGGAGTAGGTCCCTCCAGAAGAAAAGCGCTGATGCGCTATTTCAAATCCATTGAAGAAATCAAGGCTGCAGATGTGCAAAAACTGGCAGAGGTACCTGAGATACCGATGCATATTGCCGAAAGCATCTATGAATTTTTTCACCAAGATGAGGTAGGACATTAGTAGCAGACCGATTGCTTTTCCGTGTTCATTTATTGATATTGTAAGATTTCTATGTTAGAATTTATAGATGTTAGACTTTATAGAATATTAAGTTTTGAAAAGAATCCGGTGCTTCCGGACGAAGAGATGAGGATACGATATTAAAGAAAAAAGGAGAAGGTTATGGCGAGTGTAAGTTTAAAAGAGATTATTGATAAAATGAAGCTTGAAAATCTGACACCGGAACTGGATATTTCTAAAGTGAAGATTACCCAGCCCGATATTAACAGGCCGGCTTTGCAGATGGCAGGATATTTTGAACATTTTGAGGCAACCCGCCTGCAAATCATTGGATTTGTGGAATATACGTATATGCAGGGGCTGACCGAAGAATATAAAAAGGAGGTCTATAACAAGCTCCTTTCGTGCGATATTCCGGTTATCGTTTTCTGCCGTGAATTACAGCCGGATCCTTTTTTCCTGAAAGTGGCGCTGGAGCATAAAGTGCCTCTTCTTATGACGAAGAAAGCAACCTCCTCTTTTACTGCCGAGATTATCCGCTGGCTGAATGTAAAGCTCGCACCATGTATTTCCGTTCACGGTGTTCTTGTAGACGTCTACGGCGAAGGTGTACTGATTACGGGGGAAAGCGGTATCGGTAAGTCCGAAGCGGCTTTGGAGCTCATTAAGAGAGGTCATCGTCTTGTAACGGATGATGTAGTGGAGATAAGAAAAGTAAGCGACGATACGCTGATCGGTTCTGCTCCTGATATTACCAAGCATTTTATAGAGTTGCGAGGAATCGGTATCGTAGATGTTAAGACTTTGTTCGGTGTATCCAGCGTAAAGGATACCCAGAGCATCGACCTCGTAATCCGTCTCGAGGACTGGGATAAGGATAAGGAATATGACAGGCTGGGACTGGAAGAAGAGTATACGGAATATTTAGGCAATAAAGTGGTGTGCCATAACATCCCTATCAGGCCGGGACGGAATCTTGCGATTATCTGTGAGTCGGCGGCGGTTAACCACAGACAGAAGAAAATGGGGTATAATGCTGCACAGGAGTTGTATACGCGCGTGCAGAATTCTCTGGCAAAACGCAGAGAAGAGGATAATGAGGAATAATTGGGAGAGGATACTTAGTGATGAGTAAATATGTATTTGGCGTAGATGTGGGAGGAACCACAGTAAAATTAGGACTTTTTGATAAAGAAGGAAATCTTTTGGACAAATGGGAGATTCCCACGAAGACGCAAAACGGGGGAGAGAAGATTCTCCCGGACGTGGCTGAGAGCATTCAGAAAAAAATGAATGAGAAGAGCGTTGCCCAAAAAGATGTAATCGGTGTAGGGCTTGGAGCGCCGGGACCGATTGATGCGGAAGGAACTGTATACGGAGCTGTTAATCTCGGATGGGGAACCTTCAGTATACGTGATACCCTGGCAGGTCTTCTCGGTATGAATGTAAAGGCAGGAAATGATGCGAATGTTGCAGCACTCGGAGAAATGTGGAAGGGTGGCGGAAAAGGATGTAAAAATCTGGTCGCAGTTACATTGGGAACAGGTGTCGGCGGCGGAATTATTGTTAATGGAGAGATTCTGACGGGAGCAAACGGAGCCGGCGGTGAGATCGGGCATATCCATGTGCAGGATGGAGAGACGGATGTCTGCGGTTGCGGCAATACGGGATGCTTGGAAGAGTATGCTTCCGCAACGGGCATAGTGCGGTTGGCAAAGCGGGCGTTGGAAGAATCTTCGGAGCCGAGCATCTTAAGAAACAGGCCGGTGGATGCTATTTCAGCCAAAGCAGTTTTTGATGCCGTAAAGGAGAACGATGCTGTGGCGATTCGGATAGCCGAGAGGTTCGGAGAATATCTTGGAAAAGGGCTCGGTGTTATTGCGGGAGTTGTTAATCCGGAAATCTTTGTTATCGGAGGCGGTGTGTCAAAAGCCGGAGACATATTATTCGATTTTATAAAACCATACTTTGATAAAACAGTATTTAAAGGCTGTAAAAACGTAGAATTTGCATTGGCAACGTTGGGGAACGATGCGGGGATTTATGGCGCAGCTAAACTGGTATTGGAATAAGATGGCAGTCAGCTACATACCATAATAAAAAACAGACAGGGGTCTTAAGGTGAATTCATCGATTTACAATTATATAAAGCAGATAGTGCCTGAGGAAAACATATTATTTGATGAACCCATGAGCAGGCACACTACTTTTCGCGTGGGCGGAAACGCAAAGTGCCTAATAAAAGTTCAAAATAAGGAGCAGTTAATAAAGCTTGTGCCTTATTTGCAGACAACCGGGCAGGAATATTTTATACTCGGCAATGGCAGTAATTTACTAGTAGGAGATAAGGGATATTCCGGCATTGTTGTCAAATTAGGCGCTGAAGTGGGAAATATATCGGTAGAGGGGGAGAGAATACGAGTTCCGGCAGGAGTACTCATTTCCAGAGCAGCTACGGAAGCGTTAGAGCATGGATTGACCGGGATGGAATTTGCTTCGGGAATACCGGGGACAATAGGCGGCGGTATTGTTATGAATGCCGGAGCTTATGACGGTGAGATGAGTCAAATCGTGGAAACTGTGGAAGTAATGAACAGAAGTGGAGAAATAATGGTTCTGGACAACGATACGATGGAATTCGGATACCGTACCAGCGTTATTAAGAACAGAGCGTTTATAGTTACGGAAGCGGTGTTTAAGCTTGCGACAGGTAGCAAAGAAGAAATCAGAAGTAAGATGGAAGAGCTTGCGAGAAGACGTCAGGAGAAACAGCCCCTCGAATATGGCAGCGCAGGAAGTACTTTTAAACGTCCGGAGGGATATTTTGCAGGCAAGCTTATTATGGAAGCAGGATTGAAAGGATATAGAGTAGGCGGAGCGATGGTGTCCGAAAAACACTGCGGATTTATTATAAATATTGGAGATGCCACTGCTGCTGAGGTGCGCGAGGTTATTGAGACCGTACAGGAGCGTGTCAAAGAGCGGTCAGGGGTGACATTGGAGAGGGAAGTCATTTATTTGGGAGAGTTTTAGAGTGAATGGTTTCACTCTTGAAGAATACGGAGGAAGAAGCATATGAGATTCGTGGTAGTGACCGGGATGAGCGGCGGCGGAAAGAGGACGGCTCTTAAGATGCTGGAAGACGCAGGGTTTTACTGTGTGGATAACTTGCCTGTTCCTTTGATTGAAAAATTTGTAGAATTAATCGCTACTCCCAATTCAGAAATCAATAAAGTAGCATTGGGATTGGATGTCCGCGCGGATCAGCCCTTCGAAGAAGTCTGGAAGACGCTTGAGAATTTGAAGAAAAACGGATATATATATGAAATTCTCTTTATGGACGCTTCGGAGCATGTGCTTTTAAAGCGGTATAAAGAATCCAGAAGAATGCACCCCCTTTCTCCTGACGGACGAGTGGAGGACGGCATTCATAAAGAACGGGATATATTGAAGACAGTAAAGGAAAATGCGGATTATGTATTGGACACATCCAATTTGCTGACGCGGGAGTTAAAAGAAGAAATTGACCGCATTTTCGTATTGAACGAAGAGTATAACAGCCTTATGGTGACAATACTTTCCTTTGGCTTCAAGAATGGTATTCCGGCGGATGCAGATCTGGTTTTTGACGTCCGTTTTCTGCCGAATCCATATTATATCGACGAATTGAAGCATCAGACGGGCAACGACCCGGCGATACAGAAATACGTAATGAGTTTTCCCGAGTCGGAGGAATTTTTGCAGAAACTAGAAGATATGATTCATTTTCTGATTCCGAATTATGTGAAGGAAGGAAAGTACCAGCTTGTGATAGGAATCGGCTGCACCGGCGGTAAACACAGAAGCGTGACTCTGGCAAACGAATTGTACAAGCGTATGAAAAATAAAGGAAATTACGGACTTAAAATTTACCACAGGGATGTGAAACAGGGAGTGTAACATGTCTTTTTCCGCAGAAGTAAAAGAAGAATTATCGAGAAGCATCAGTACCTCCAGACATTGTCAGCTGGCAGAGCTGGCGGCTATTATCAGCTTTTTTGGAAAAGTGGAAGACGATGAGAGGGCAGATGTCAGGCTTTGTGTTCAGACAGAAAATGAGGCAGTTATTAGAAAGGTCTTTACATTACTGAAAAAAACCTTTAATATAGAAGCTGATATTGCTTTTAAAGAAATCTCGGAAGAGTATAAGAATCATACATATACTACATTGCTCTCAGGAAGAGAGCGGGTTGACAAAGTTCTTCAAGCTGTTAAAATGTATGATAACGAAGGGATACGGAAGGCTCTGGAGAGCGGAGTGAGTCCCTTATTAATAAAAAATTCCTGTTGTAAAAGGGCTTTTTTGCGAGGGGCTTTCCTTTGCACAGGTTCTATGAGCGATCCTGAGAAAAGCTATCATTTAGAATTTGTCTGTTCCTATGAAGAACAAGCCTTCCATTTGCAATCTTTGATACAAAGCTTTCAAGTGGAGGCCAAAATCGTACTAAGAAAAAGATATTATGTGGTGTATCTGAAAGAAGGTTCAGGCATAGTAGACTTATTAAATATTATGGAAGCCCACGTTTCTTTAATGAATTTTGAAAATTACAGAATTATAAAAGAAATGCGCAATTCTATCAATAGGAAGGTAAATTGCGAAACGGCTAATATTACCAAAACGGTTAATGCATCATCCAAACAGATAGAGGACATCCTCCTGATTAGGGATCATTATGGATTTCAAAATCTACCAGATAACATAAGAGAAGCGGCACAAATAAGATTAGAACATCCGGATGCAACATTAAAGGAATTAGGACAAATCTTAGAACCTCCGGTTGGGAAATCGGGGATGAACCATAGACTTAGGAAATTAAGTGAGCTTGCTGATAGGCTTAGAAGTTAAAAAGGAGGAGACTTTATGATCGAAAAAGTTATGAAGATTCAATTGCCGACGGGTTTGGAGGCTAGACCGGTTGCAGTACTGGTGCAGGTGGCGAGCAAGCATTCTTGTTCCGTTTACATTGAATCCGAAGGAAAAAGAGTGAATGCAAAGAGCATCATGGGGATGATGAGCTTAGGGCTTGACAGCGGGGAAACGGTTACCGTTATTGCCGATGGACAGGATGAGAAGCAGGCGGTAGCAGATATTGAGGAATACTTATTAAAAGGAAAAGTAAGCTAAAACTTCATATTTGACAGTTGAATACGACTTTGTACGGAGCATCTTAGGATGCTCCGATTTAGCTTACAATAATTTGACAGTATCTGAGCTCCGTAAATAATTCGGCAAAATGATAAGGAAAACAGTATGGCAGATAAAGAAATGCTTTTTATATTTAATCCCCGCTCGGGGAAAGCGAAGATTAAAAACAAGCTTCAGGATATCATAGATATATTCGTTAAGGCGGAATATGAGGTCACGGTGTATCCGACGCAGTGCGAAGGAGATGCGATACAGGCAGTCAAAAATAAAAAAGACAGATATGATATCCTTGTTTGCTGCGGCGGTGACGGCACGTTGGACGAGGTGGTAAACGGCATGGTTCGGTGCAGGAAAAAAATCCCCATCGGATATATTCCTGCAGGAAGCACCAATGACTTTGCGGGCAGCCTCGGAATACCGAAGGATATGTTAAGGGCGGCGGAGATTATCGTAAAGGGTAAGGATTATGCCTGCGATATAGGAGCCTTTAATAAAGAAAGTTTTGTGTATATTGCCGCATTCGGGATTTTTACGGATGTGTCCTATGGGACCAGGCAGGATATGAAGAATGTGCTGGGTCATATGGCATATATTCTGGAAGGCATGAAAAGGATACCCAATATCAAGCCTTATAAGCTCAAGGCATGCTATGATGGTGTAACCTTGGAGGATGAATTTATTTTCGGCATGATAACCAACTCTATTTCCGTGGGTGGTTTCAAGAGAATTACCGGCAAGTATGTGGAACTGGACGATGGGGAATTCGAGGTGACCTTAATTAAGATGCCTTCGAACCCGCTGGAACTCAACAACATTATGGCTGCGCTTTTAAACCGGAATATTAATACGGACTATATGTATTGTTTTAAGACGGCATCCATTATATTTGAATCAGAACAGGAAATTCCATGGACTTTGGACGGCGAATTCGGAGGGGATCATAAAAAAGTAAGCATTCATAATATGAAACAGGCGGTAAAAATAAGAGTGGCGGATAAGGAATGAAGCCGATTTTCCCAATTTTCCCTATTTTACACATTTTTTATAGCTTTATTATTTCCTTTTTGAAGGGAATGGGTTATAATAAGTTCGGTGAATTTGATAAATTTATTATATGGAGGTAAATAAAATGTTAGTTTCAGCTACAGAAATGCTTCAAAAAGCAAAAGCCGGCCATTATGCAGTCGGACAGTTCAACATCAACAACCTTGAGTGGACAAAAGCAATTCTTTTGACAGCTCAGGAGAACAATTCTCCCGTTATCCTCGGTGTATCCGAAGGAGCAGGCAAATATATGGGTGGATATGACACGGTTGTAGGCATGGTGAACGGCTTAATAAAAGGCTTAAATATTACAGTTCCTGTTGCTCTTCACCTGGATCACGGCAGCTACGATCACTGCTATAAATGTATCGAAGCGGGCTTTTCATCGGTAATGTTCGATGGCTCTCATTATCCGATTGCTGAGAACGTAGAAAAAACGAAGGAATTGGTTGCGGCATCCCACGCAAAGGGAATTTCTATTGAAGCTGAAGTTGGTTCTATTGGTGGTGAGGAAGACGGCGTTATCGGTGCCGGAGAATGTGCAGATCCTCAGGAGTGTAAAGCAATTGCTGACCTTGGCATCGATTTCTTGGCAGCTGGTATCGGTAATATTCACGGTAAATATCCTGAGAACTGGAAAGGCCTTTCCTTCGAGACATTGGATGCAATCCAGAAGTTAACAGGAGACATGCCTCTCGTTCTTCATGGTGGTACAGGTATTCCGGCAGACATGATTAAAAAAGCAATCTCTTTAGGAGTGGCTAAAATCAATGTTAACACAGAATGCCAGTTATCTTTCGCAGCAGCTACACGTAAATACATCGAGGAAGGAAAAGATCTTCAGGGTAAAGGATTCGACCCTCGTAAGCTTCTTGCTCCGGGCTTTGAAGCAATCAAGGCTACTGTTAAAGAAAAAATGGAATTATTCGGTTCCGTAAACAAAGCCTAAAAATGGACTTCGGCCTGAAAAACAGTTTTTAAGTTAAAATGATTTTGGAATATAATAAAGATGAGTCGGCATTAAACGATATTGATTTAATGCCGACTCATATTAATTTATTTTTATACCTAAAAAGGGAGGATGCCAAGTAAAGCAGTCTTTACTTGGCACTTATTATGAAAAAGTTATTTAATAAATCAATTAACTGTTATTGGCTGTTAAGTTTTCTGTTCTTGCTGTATCTTATATTAGTAGTATAGCTAAAAGAAATGTCTAAAGAATGTTGAGGAATTGAAGTTTTTTTAAAATAAATATGAATAAATTATGAACGAGACGGTAAAAAACTACCAGTCTCGTCCGACAATTCAAAAATAAATAAATTAAATTACTGAAAATTTAATAAATAGTATTTAAATTTTCTGAGGCTCCGGATAAACCTCTCCAAAGGTTTCGACAGTAACGGATTTCATAATTTGAGGTTCCAAAGGACGATCGGAACGATCGGTTTTTGTCTCGGCAATTTTGTTGACAAATTCCATACCTTCCGTTACTTTTCCGAACGCGGCATAAGCTCCGTCAAGGTGCGGAGAAGTCTTATGCATGATGAAGAACTGAGAACCTGCCGAATCGGGATGCATGCTTCTTGCCATGGAGAGAACGCCTTCCGTATGTTTCAGATTATTTTCTACACCGTTTTGGATGAATTCTCCTTTAATGCTGTATCCGGGGCCGCCCATACCAGTGCCTTCCGGATCACCGCCTTGAATCATAAAGCCACGGATTACTCTGTGAAAAATAAGTCCGTCATAAAAGTTCTTGTTTACTAAGCTAATAAAATTGTTAACGCTTTCCGGTGCAATCTCGGGATATAAATCAGCCTTAATAACGTCACCGTTTTCCATCGTAAATGTAACAACAGGATTCTGTGCCATTGTTTTACTTCCCTTCTGTTATAATTTGTTTTATGATATTTCTGTACTTCATTTTATCCTATCGTACACGGATAGTAAATAGGGAGGAGATATGTTAAGAAAAATAGTTTTTTTCATTGCGGAAGAAAAGCAGATATGTGCCATAGAGCAGATGAAAAGGAATTTTGGCCAAAACGGAGAAATGATTGTAGTAAGCGGAGCGTTCGAAGCCGGGAAAGAAACCGCATATAATAAAGAGAGTACTTTATTCGTAACGGACGAAGAAGAGGCATTAGCAGCATTAAAGAGG
>JAAYNW010000022.1 GCA_012520655.1 Clostridiales bacterium
CCGGATATTTATCTTGCTGCTGCTGAATATATGGGAACACTTCCAAAGGATACATGGGTTTTTGAAGATGCTCTGCATGCAATAAAGACGGCGAAAGATGCTGGTTTCAGGACAGTTGGCGTGTATGATGCCTCCGGAATGGAGAACTTGGAAGAGATTAAGTTTATCAGTGATGTCTACTTAAAAGAGTTGGACAATTTTAATGTTTTCTTGGATATACAGCGGAATGGAGAAGAATATGAAGACAGCATTAACAATTGCCGGAAGTGATTCCAGCGGAGGTGCCGGCATCCAGGCAGATATTAAGACAATGACCGCCAATGGCGTATATGCCATGAGTGTGATTACTGCGCTTACTGCGCAGAATACAACCGGCGTTACGGGTATTATGGAGGTTACTCCGGAATTTTTGGGCAAGCAGCTGGACAGCATTTTTACCGATATCTATCCTGATGCAGTTAAGATTGGCATGGTCACATCGACCGAGCTGATTGAAATCATATCGGAAAGGTTAAAGATTTATAATGCAAAAAATATTGTTGTGGATCCGATTATGATTTCCACAAGCGGCTCAAAGCTGATTCAGGATGATGCAGTGGAAACACTGAAAAATTATTTATTTCGTCAGGCAGTCTTATTGACACCTAATATTCCGGAAGCATCGGTCTTATCGGGAATCTCTATTGAAAATGAAGAGGATATGATTAAAGCGGCAGAAATCATCAGTAATGAATATGGGTGTTCCGTCCTTTGCAAGGGAGGACACAGCATAAAAAGTGCCAATGATGTATTGTATCAGAATAATAAGTACAGGTGGTTCATAGGAGAGAAAATTGACAATAAAAACACTCATGGAACCGGATGTACTTTATCCAGTGCCATTGCTTCCGGCCTTGCCAAAGGTATGGACCTGGAAACCTCAATTCAACATGCGAAGGAATATATATCGGGTGCGTTAAAGGCAATGCTTGATTTGGGGAAAGGAAGCGGGCCGCTTAACCATGTATGGAATATCTATGAAGAGGAGAAATGACAATGAGAAAATATGCAACGCAGATGGAAGCCGCAAGAAAAGGAATTATTACTGATGAACTGAGAAAGGTAGCGGAAAAAGAGCTAATGGCTGTTGAGGAACTGCTGCCATTAGTTGCAACCGGAAAGGTGGCAATATGTGCGAACAAAAACCATAAATGCATAAACCCGCAGGGAGTTGGCTCGATGCTAAAAACAAAAATAAATGTAAACCTAGGCGTCTCAAGAGACTGTAAGGATTATGATATGTAAATGAAAAAAGTGATGGAAGCCGTTAATATGGGGGCTCATGCAATCATGGATTTGTCTTCGCACGGAGATACCATTTCTTTCCGTAGAAAATTGACATCGGAATGTCCGGTCATGATAGGAACTGTGCCGGTATATGATGCCGTGATTCACTATCAGAGAGATTTAAATACGCTTACAGCAAAAGACTTTATTGATGTGGTAAGACTTCACGCCGATGATGGGGTCGATTTTGTTACCTTGCACTGTGGCATTACAAGAAAAACCATCGAGCAGATAAAAAAGCATAAAAGAAAAATGAATATAGTATCAAGGGGCGGTTCTCTTGTATTTGCCTGGATGTGTATGACGGGTGAGGAGAACCCCTTTTATGAATATTACGATGAAATACTTGACATATGCCGCGAATATGACGTGACGATATCTTTGGGGGATGCATGCAGACCGGGATGCCTTGCAGATGCTTCGGATGTATGTCAGATTGAGGAGCTTGTACGGCTTGGTGAACTTACCAAAAGGGCCTGGGAAAAGGATGTTCAGGTAATGGTGGAGGGCCCGGGGCATATGCCGATAGACCAGATAGAAGCCAATATGAAAATCCAGCAGACAATCTGTAA
>JAAYNW010000023.1 GCA_012520655.1 Clostridiales bacterium
AGGTATCCAGGTTTGCAAGAAACACAGTGGATACACTGCAGCAGACCAGAACCCTCAAAACTTATGGTGTGGAGGTGTGGTTCACAGAAGATAATATCTGGACAATGAATGATGAGGATGGAGAGCTAAGACTTTCTATTATGGCTACACTGGCCCAGAATGAAAGCAAGAAGATTTCTCAGAGAGTAAAAGCCGGTCAGATGATTTCGTTTAAAAATGGAGTCCTATATGGCAATGGTAATATTCTTGGATATGACAGAGTTGGTGATAAACTTGTTGTAAATAAGGAACAAGCTGACACTGTAAAAAGAATCTTTGAACTTTACTTGGCTGGTAATGGTGTTCGTAAGATTCAGGACATCATGGAGCAGGAAGGGCGTAAGACAGCCACAGGACTTACCAGATGGCAGTCCGGTAACATCAACAGAGTTCTTAGAAATCCTTTTTATTGCGGAAGGATCGTATACCGTAAGCAGTACGTTCCGGATTATCTGGTTCAGAAGAAAATCAATAATCATGGGGCTGTTGATAAGGTATATGTAGAAGGTTCGCATGAGAAACTGGTTTCGCCGGAAGATTTTGACAGAGCACAGGAGTTAAGAGAAAAACACAAGTCCGTGAAGACAGACAAGAACGGCAAAGCAATTGGGCAGTCGCCTTGCAAGCATCTGTGGGGTAATAAGCTTGTTTGTACCTGTGGTCATGCTATGAATCGAAGAATTGCTCATAAGGCTAATGATGGAACTCTTAGTTATATCTATCAGTGCTATGGACAGTTACGGACGGGAACTCCTGCAGGAAGACTGAAAAAAGGTCTTGATATCGAAGGCATTTGTGATAACTCATCATTTATGGAATGGAAATTAGAGGTTCAGGCCGATTTCGTTTTTAAGAAGCTTCTTGGAAATAAAGAAGCAATCTATAAGGAAGCTATGGCTATGGCACAGGATGTTGCTGAAGTAAAGGCTCCTGAGAGAAATGATAAAGAAAGGCTTGAAGCTAACAATCGTCAGATTGAGAAACTGAACAGACAGCTTGCCAATCTGGTTGATATGTGTTCTGAAGGAGATATTTCCAGAGAAGTCTTCCGAAGCAAGAAAAAGAAATTAGAAGATCAGATTTCAAACTTAGAGAAATTAAATGATGAATGCAGACAACGGGTTTTAGAATTGGAAGATAATGGCGCAAAGGACAGACGCATAGATAGCCTTTCTGAGTTTATCAAGATGACTGCCTTTGATGCCAGGGCTAAGATACCTGATACTGTGATTGATAATTTCGTTGATCAGATTGTTTTTGATCACGGAGCATTTATCTGGTATTTGAATCCGGTATTCGGTAATGAGGTATATAAGCAAGACGCTTCCGATTGGAAAAAAAAACAGCATCTGCAATCTTTAAGTGATAAATGTACGTTACAGGCCTGTCCCAGCACAGGCTGCTATCGCAAACAAGTAGGCGAACGTCTTTTCGAAGAAGTTTATCTGTTTACTAAACATTTAAGCTATGAAGATGCGTTAAAATATAGGAAAAGCTATGGTAAGTATCTACGAAAGAATCAATGGTATGACCTTGATGTTGAAGTAGTAATGATACTGTAGAATTGAATATATTGAGCTAATGAATGCCACTAGGTAGTGTAAAAGCTACTTAGTGGTATTTTTATTTCCTTGTTATGTGAACATATATTTGGTATAATAATCAAAATATGAACACAAGATGAGGTGTAATAGTATTGCAAGAAGTTATATTTTTCTTTGATGATTCTGGTGTGTTTCATAAGAATGCCCCTGGACATCATTTCGTATATGCTGGATATGTGTTTACTGATAGAGATGAACTAAACGATGCTAAGATAATCAATAGGCATATCAACAGACTGAGGCACTAATATAACCTCATGGATGCTGCTTGAATAAACAAGTTACTATCCAAACGCTCTGCTACTTCCTTTAATAAACCAGTGTAGAAGATACTAATAGCACCATTGAGCTTATCTTCATTGGTAGCAATATACATTGGTAAATCGCCATCTTCAATATATAAATCAAAGAACTCAGATACGCTTTCAGCATCCATTCTTTCCGACATAATCTCTGTTAAAACAGAGCTCATACTACGAACAGTGCCCTTACACATTCTTTGAGTATTGCGGAGTGCAAAATTATACATCTCTTCTGTAGATACACCCCACATTTTCTGCAATTCATCACGCACCATAACTGTGGCAAGACCATCTGCACCATGACCAACAATCACATAGAACACCATAGCCATAATGAAGTATTATCAGATTCTGTAGCTGGATATCGTCAAGTAAATATCTTTGATATATCACAGACATCAGGCATTTGCATCACCACTCATATATGCTGCACTGGGAGTTATTCCTATTTTTATCTTTAATCAGGAAAAAGAACTTAGTGTTAAGGGACTTATAATCAGAAGGGTTGCCGAACTTGCAGTAATAGAAACGGTTTTTATGGGGATTGCATTTGCAGCGGATACGATACCTACAGAAAAAAAAGGTGTGTTGATAGGAATCGCGGTAGGTATAATTGTTGTATATGGCCTCACATTTTTATTTGAGTATGTGTTTGAAAGCATGGAATCAAAGTTAATAAACGAGGACCTTTTTAGTTACCAGAAGAAACAGGAAAATTCTTGTTTTTAGAGTTAAGAGAGGGTTATTTATGAATAATAAATCATTTGATGCACAACGAATTGCTGAAGGGTATGCAAAGAGACCGTGGCTTCATAAAGGTGTTATGGAACAGATAAAGAATGATTGTAATATTGGTCATTTGGAAAACGGACTTGATGTCGGTTGTGGAGCAGGATTGTCAACAAAAGCATTAAGGCTGATATGTGATAGTGTTACAGGTACAGATATATCTCCAGAGATGATAGCAGTATGTAATAAGCTTTACGATGACGAATCATATAGATTTTATGTTGCAAAAGCTGAAGATTCAAAAGTGCCTGAAAGACCATACGATATAATAACCGCAGCAGGGGTGATTAATTGGGTTGATAGAGAAGAATTTCTTTCAAATACTAGTAAGGTTCTAAAAAAGAATGGACTAATGATCATTTATGATTTTTGGATTACGGATAAGATGATTCAGAATGAGGAATATACAAAATGGTATCAAGAACAATATCTTGTTAAATTTCCAAAGCCATATAGAAAAGAAAATGAATGGAATCAAGATGACCTTGCAGAGTCATTTATTATGGAGAAAAAAGTAAAGTATTGTTTAGAATATGATTTTTTAATTGAGGATTTTGTTGACTTTATGATGATTCAATCCAATGTAAATGAAGTGATTGAAAAAGGGTATATGTCAGTTGAAGAAGTAAAATAATGGATGAATGAAAGTCTTCAAACAATATTTACCAAAGAGAAGAAAACATTATTGTTCCAAGGAAATAATTGGTATATACGAAGGATATAAAAATTGTATTTTTTCGTTGCATGAAGGGGGTGCATTTTCGTAGAATCTGCCCCCCTACTTTTTAACGATGCACCTCCTTGCAAGGCAAAAGGGGAGGGTGCATTGTTAACACCGATGCTAAAATGTAAGAAAACGCCGTTTAAAAAATGAAGGTTTTGGATCATGAAAATAAATATGGTACACTTCTTCCGCGAGGAGGAGTATTATTATATCAGATAGGGGGTATATATAGTGAACGAAAAAAAACAGACGACTTAAAAGATGTATTAGGTAAAACTCATTTGTTCTGCAAGAACCTTGACTGATTATTTGAAAGTTATAATGAAGGAATTGAATCCAGAGGATGAGGACGGATTTGTAGATGAGATGCATTCCATTTCTGATTATAAAATCATTCCTAAGGGATTAGAGGAAAAACTATATGCGAGAGACATTGGATTATTAGATGAAGGGGCTAAGAAACTACAACTACGTAGTTTGAGATATAATCAGTTGTTTTCTTTTGATGAATTAAATCAGGTTGTTGAGGGTGTATTATTTTTAAAAAATATAGATTCTGTTACAAAAGAAACATTGATTAGAAAACTTCAGACTCTATCAAGTGTAAACTATCCAAAATATTCTCCGTTTATTAGTGCGACTACAGGTAAAATTAGTACCAACATTGCAGGTGTTTTTGAAGATGCTAGAGTTGATGAGGCTACTGTAAGAAAAAATCTAAATCTTATGAGGCGACTTTGAAACAGTCAACTAAATGTAACTGCACCTGTGGCAGAAATGCTGCAGGTGCCAAACTTGGTCAAAAGTGACCTGGTTTTCAATGAGCGTTTGACCGATTTTTCGGTTATATATCCAATATCCAATTACAGCGGCATTCTGTATAGCAGGATATTACGAAGTGCTGTGAATTCTATCGTTTACAATTATGTTGATTTTAAAATATAATATATGTACAAGGTAAAGTATGGGAATTGAAAAGGAGTTGCACAATGGAGAATAATAAATTACAGTTTGAATGTGTAGGTTTAAAGGAAGGAGGCAGGTTTCCGTTGATATATACGGGAAGAGGCGAAGATAAATCGCCGGAATTTATCATTCACAATCTTTCGCCAAATGCTAAAACCTTGGCAATCATTATGGATGACATTACACATCCTTTGTTTGGTATATATAATCATTGGGTAATTTGGAACATTCCTGCACAATCTAAGATACAAGGAGGTATACCGGCCGGAAAAGTTGTACCTTCATTGGGGAATGCAGTGCAGGGAATAGGGTATGGACGGCACAGATATGCGGGACCCAAGCCCCCCAAAGGCAAGCACCATAATTATAAGTTTACACTTTATGCTTTGGACAGCGAAATTATTTTAAAGAAAAATGCCAAGAAAAAGCACCTGTTGGAATCGATGCAAACTCATATAATCCAACAAGGAGAACTAACGGGGATATTTGAATAACATCGATATCATGTTGCATTTATTGGATTATGGAGATGAAAAAATCAGTATAATCTGCTATAATAATTAAGAGACTGCAGACAACTGCGGCACAGAATTTCCCGTGCTCTTTTCAGCATATACAAACGCACAAAATCATACGTAGAATAAGGAGAAATGAAGTACATGGAAAAAGATTATATTACGCTCACAATCGGGAAACAGAAAAACATTGCGTTAATTGCACATGATGCCAAAAAAGCGGATTTGATTAAGTGGTGTCAGGAGAATATCGAGATATTAAAGGGCCATTTCCTTTGTGGGACGGGCACAACGGCACATATGATTACGGATAGCACAGGACTTCCGGTAAGAGGATATAACAGTGGTCCGTTAGGCGGAGACCAGCAGATAGGAGCTAAGATTGTAGAAGGAAAAATCGACTTTGTAATTTTCTTCTCGGATCCTCTTACAGCGGCACCTCACGACCCCGATGTCAAAGCACTGCTCAGAATTGCGCAAGTTTATGATATACCTATTGCCAATAATAGAGCTACTGCTGATTTTCTTATTCAGTCCAAGCTGATGAACGAAAGCTATGACCACGACGTTATTAATTTCAGCAAAAACATTTCCGAAAGAGCAACGAATATGAAAGACCGGCAATGTACAAGTAATTAAAGGCAGTTATCTATAGAAAAATACTATTTTAAAGGTAAGCGCTTACTTTTAAGCAGTTAAGAAGTGCTTGCCACTTTCTATACATGTATAAAAATACCGGATATGGAGAACGAAAATGATTCGCGACCGTATCCGGTATTTCAGGTTCGCCTGACGGCGCAGGTTTCATATAATTAATCTTCCGGTTTATACTTTTTCTCAAGCATGCTCATCCAATAACCCAATGCGGCTCCGGCAGCGCACATGATGATACATATAAGCGTTCCCGCGCTGAGATAATTGAAATCTCTCGGGATAATCATCACGGTAGATGCGAAGACAACGCCCAGGATAAAATGAAACAATCCTGCATATGCTTTTGCAAAAATGTAATCCATTAATTTGGCAAGCAGAAGTACACAGGCGATTCCTCCCAATGCAAGAGGAATAAGAACCCCCATATCCAATGTCTTAATGCCGTCCGCCATAGCTTTGTACATTCCCATGTAAACCAAGAAATTGGACGGGCTCAGCCCCGGTACGATAACGCCGAGTCCTATCAGTGCTCCTGCGAGCATCCATGTGCCGAAGTTCTGCGGAACACCGCCGTTAAATAATTCTTCTCCATAAAACAGAAATACCAGACTGATGATAAAGGTGATTACAAGGATAAATATGTGTTTATTGCTCCTCCCTTTTTTGCCCGATTGTTCCCACAATGCCGGTACAGTACCTAAAATACATCCGACAAACATCCAAAGAATATATGATTCGTAAGTTCCCAGAAAATAGCTTACTGCAAAGGACAATAAAAAGACTCCTGTCAATCCGCCAAATCCTACCGGGAGAAAGAATAGTACATTTTTCTTGAAATCCTTAGTAATGTGTGCCAAGAAAGAAATGATGCGTTCATAAATGCCAAAAACTGCAGCCAACGCTCCTCCGCTGACGCCGGGAAGAATAAACCCGGAACCGATAAACATCCCTTTCACAAAACGTAAAAACCAATTTTCCATAATCTACTCCTTAAATATGTAATTATTTATCTATAAAAGATACGACCATTGTATTATAACTTAATTAGCACATAATATAAACCATTTATTTATTAACTTATTTTAATAAACAGTACATGGTAAAAGAAAATAGATTATTTTCTATATAGTTGTGTCGATTCGCGTTAAATCGGGCTATCGGAAGATTTATACTATGATTTACATTCAAAAAATCCTAAGTTATTGAAATAAAGTATAATTTATAATATGATAATCATAATTTGCATTTACATAAAAGGGTATGCCGGCTGACTTTAAGAGGGGGTAACGGTAAAAATGAAAAAAAATATTAATGTTGAATTATATTATTTTTCAAAACAACTTAGGAACCGGATCAGCGGAATAAGAAAATATCCGCTGACTCTTGTAGAAGCGCCGTCTGGATTTGGAAAGACAACTGCAGTGAGAGAATACCTGAAGGAATATGCAGCTTCTTCATCCGCGATTTATTGGTATACTTGTATGGGCGAATCTCCTGCAAAAGCATGGAATGGAATTTGCAGTCTGTTCGGAGAAATAGACGGTGAAGTAGCTGCGGAGTTGAAAAAGCTGGAACTCCCGGCTCTGGATACTTTGGCGGATTTGGTACTTCTTTTAAGGAAAGCCCGCTGCCGGCAGGAAACTTTTTTAATCATCGATAATTATCAGCTGTTTGGCAGTGAGATCAGGCGGCAGATTGTAAATGCTTTTTCCGTTCACGGAGATGACAAACTACACATTGTTTTCATTACCCAGCCGCTGCGAGATAAGCCGGAAATCACTGTTCATTATCCCAATGTTTATGAAATAGGCAGTGCTGAGCTTATGTTTGACAAGGAGAGTGTGGGGAACTATTTTCGGGTATCGGGATTATTTCTGTCCGGCAGCGAACTCGACAGAATATATAGCAGTACGGAAGGCTGGGTGGCAGCGATTCGGCTGCAAATGTTGAATTATCAACAAAGAGGAACCATTGAACAGACGAGCGATATCGAGCAGCTGATTAAAACGGCTGTTTGGAACGGGCTTTCGGAGGAAGAGAAAAATTTTCTCCTGTCTGTATCTGTTTTGGACTGTTTTACAACGAAGCAGGCTCAGATTATGATAGAGAAAAAAGCACTTCCGGAGCATATTTTGGATTTGCTTGAAAATAACAGCTTTATCCGCTATTTTCCCGAGACAGACCTCTACTATATGCACAGCATACTACAAGATTATCTGAGAAATCGTTTTTATAATCATCAGACTGAGAATTTTCAAAAGCTGATACTTCACAGAGCGGGAGAAGCTTGTGCCGCTTTTGCGCAATATTATCCTGCCGCCCGGTTTTATTATAAAGTTGCGGACTTCGATGCTATTTTGTCCCTCCCTTTTGACGCGTTATATCTCAATAACCAGAAAGAAAAAGCTATTTTGGAATTTATAGCAGATTTGGTTCAATCATGTCCGGAGGAAACTTTGCGTAAATATCCGTTATCCGTTATCGGGTTTGCTTTCCAACTATATATGGGCGGATGGTATGCTCCTTTCGGAAAATTAATTCGACTCATTGCTTCCATAATTGAAAAGCCGGAAGGAATTGCTGAAAAGGAGATTCATAGAATCAAAGGTGAGTTCGCCCTGCTCTCTTCTTTTAGTGCATATAATGATATTCAGAAAATGAGCGAAGGGCATAAAGAGGCTATGAAGCATTTAGACAGTCCAAGTAAGTTTCTGAACCCGACTACGCCTTGGACTTTTATGAATATATCCGTTTTAACGATGTTTTGGAGAGAGTCCGGAGAGCTGGAAAAAGAACTTTGCTATATGGATGAATGCATTCCATATTATTCGAAACTGGTAAGAGGGCATGGCACCGGTGCGGATAGCGTAATGCGTGCGGAAGCTATGCTGCTTAGAGGAGCGGACGAGGAAGCAGAGGCACTTTGCTACAAAGCAATTTACTTAGGAAGAGAGCAAGGACAGAAAGCGCTCTGTCTTTGTGCGGAACTGATTTTAGCCCGTGTTGCTATGCTTCGCGGAGATACTCAACAGTATACTATGGTTTTAGAAAGCATAAGGAAGTATACAATTGTTCAGCAGGAACGCTTTCTTCTTCGAATGTCGGAACTCGGTATGGCATCGCTTTCTCTGACAGCCGGCGATTCCAGGGAACTGCCGGATTGGCTGTATGATTTGGAGAGTATGAAGAAGGTCCTTTACGCACCCGCGCTTCCGCAAGGAAATGTTCTCTATGGTAAGATACTGTTAATTAATAAGCGGTGTAGCGAATTGTATGGACTTTCCGGGCTTATGCTTGGAATGGCGGCAAAAATGAACTATTTGCTTCCGCAGGTATATCACCTGATTTATCTTACGATAGCCAAGCATTCGCAGGGACAGACTAAGGAGGCACTGGAATATTTACGCAGGGCACTTGCTATTGCGTTGCCCGATAAAGTTTATATGCCTTTTGCCGAGCACGGTGCGCAGCTCCGCCCTCTTCTGGAATCGGTTAGGGTATCGGTAAGCGACAAGAAAGGGCTCGAACGTGTAGCAAGGCTTATGAAACGTCAGGAAGCAGGCATGAAAGAGATCGGAAAGAAATTGAACCTGTCCAAATCTCCGTTGACGCCGCGTGAACGGGATATAGCGATGCTCGCTAAGGAACGTTTAAGTGCCGGAGAAATTGCGGAAGCGCTGTTTATAACGGAGTCTACCGTAAGAAGTGCTCTTAAAAAGATATATAGTAAATTGGGTATCCACTCTAAAGCCGAACTTTCAGCTATAGATTTTTAATAATTTTCCGATTTATAAATAAAACCCCCCAAAATGGGGGGATGCAGTGAGCAAAATTCATCGTATTGTAATAGTACGATGGATTTTTTTGATTGTAAATAGGCGGGAGGAGGAAAATTATGAAAAAAAAGAAAAAGATATTGCTGTCCGTCGCAGCAGTAAGTATATGTTTACTTTTTGCCGGATGCGGCAGCAACGCAGAGGCAGTAGATACGGATACGACGGTGGTAGAAGAAACCACGGATACACAAGAAGCTACAGAGACCGAGGAGACAATGGCAACAGAGACTTCGGCAAGTATCTCTACAGAAGTCGGTGAATTGTATCAAAGTCAGAATCTAATGTTGGAAATGCTTGTAAATGAGAATTGTGTAATCGAAGATACCGGTGATACGATTACAGTATTGGCACCTGACGGATTTGCATGTGTGAACATTTCTTTTGTTCCGGGAATTCAGAATCTGGGAAAGACAGCTACTATGATTCCTGAAGTTTTAAAGGAAAACGGTGCTGTCCCGGGAGAAGTGGAAGAGGGAGTTCTGTTTGGTGCACGCGCAAATCATTGTTCTTATACTTTTTCGGGTGAGAATGGAAGTGAATCATATGGAATTTTTGCAGCTTCCATTATTAATTCTTCCTTGTATATGGCAAATGTTGTGTTTGCGCCTGGATGTAACGATGCGGATGCGGAGCTTATTATTAATGTTTTTTCATCTATAAATGTGCTTTCGCCGGTTTCCGTAGATACAGAAACGAAAACTGCTACCTATGAGACGAAGTATCCGACGGTCACACCGGCAAAGGCTGTTCAAAAAACTTATGTGCCTGTTGTTGAATGGGTATATCCGCCGTATTATTATTATGATTGGTATTCCGATTTTGATTATAGCATTTATGATGCTTCCTATTATGAGCCGGACTGGGATTATTATTTGGACGGAGCCTGGTGGAGCTGGGATTGGGATGAGGACGGACACTGGGGGTTCTATGATGAGTATGGTTACTGGTATGAGGAAGATTACTATGACTATTACGATTACTATTACGATTATGACCCTTACAGCGATCCCGGTGACTATTATGATTATGGCGATGTAAATTGATAAAAGTTGATATAACAAGCTGTAAAGTGCGGCAGACCTAAATTATTTTAGGAGCCGCATTTTTATTGAATTCGGAGCGTGCAAAGTGATATAATGCGGTTATAGGTAAAATCTATAGCCAGATGATGTTTTTATATATTAACACTTATATTGTAGGGTAAGTATAATAACAACTAAAGAAACAGGACAATAAGTATAAGAAAAATATAAAAATGTCAGGAGGATATAGAAATGGCCAAGAAAACAAGAAAAGAAAGAAAGCTGAAATTTGAAACATTACAGCTGCATGTAGGACAGGAGTTGCCGGACGCAGTTACGGATGCGAGAGCAGTTCCAATCTACCAGACTTCTTCCTATGTATTTCATAGCAGCGAGCACGCTGCCGCAAGATTTGGATTGCGTGATGCGGGAAATATTTACGGAAGACTGACTAATCCGACACAGGATGTTTTTGAGCAGAGAATAGCCGCCCTGGAAGGCGGTGTTGCAGCTTTGGCGGTTGCTTCGGGAGCTGCGGCAGTAACCTATGCGATTGAGAATATCGCACAGAACGGAGACCACGTTGTATCGGCGAAGAATATTTACGGCGGTACATATAATCTGCTGGCACATACTTTGCCTCAATATGGTGTAAAAACAACATTTGCGGATCCTTTTAATTATGAAGAATTTGAAGGTGCCATTCAAGAAAATACGAAGTTGATTTTCATTGAAACATTGGGCAATCCCAATTCCGATGTTGTCGACATAGAGAAAATTGCCGGTATTGCTCACGCACACAAGATTCCGCTTATTGTCGATAATACATTTGCAACTCCCTATTTGGTGCGCCCGATTGAATACGGCGCAGACATAGTGGTACATTCGGCTACAAAATTTATCGGAGGTCACGGCACCTCTATCGGCGGTGTAATTATAGACAGCGGAAAGTTCGACTGGGAAGTTTCGGGCAAATTCGATACGCTTACACAGCCCAATCCGAGTTATCATGGCATCAGCTTTACAAAGGCGGTAGGAGCGGCTGCATACGTGACGAAAATCCGTGCTATTTTGCTTCGCGATACGGGAGCAGCTTTGTCTCCCTTCCACGCTTTCTTCTTTTTGCAGGGCTTGGAAACGCTGTCTCTTCGTGTGGAACGCCATGTGGAGAACGCTCTGAAAGTAGTAGACTTTTTAAATAACCATCCTCAGGTGGAAAAAGTGCATCATCCTTCGGTAGCCGACGATGAGGAACAGAAGGCCCTATATGCGAAATATTTCCCTAACGGAGGCGGTTCCATCTTTACGTTTGAAATTCAAGGAGATGCCGATAAGGCCAAAGCATTTATAGACCAGTTGGAATTATTTTCTCTTCTGGCCAATGTTGCTGATGTAAAATCCTTAGTGATTCATCCGGCATCCACCACTCATTCGCAGATGACAGAGGAAGAATTATCCGCGTCAGGCATTGCGCCGAATACAATCAGGCTTTCCATAGGTACGGAAAATGTTGACGATATTATCGAAGACCTGGAAGAAGCATTTAAAGCGGTGCATTAGTTTAAGAGAGAAAGAAGCCGAATCGATAGATGTACGGAACCGGTGCGGAAGAGATAACGGAGGTAGATAATTATGACATTACAGCAGCTTCGGTATGCAATATGTATTGCAAACCGAAAATCTATGAACAAGGCGGCAGCCGAACTGTTTATCACCCAGCCGAGTTTATCCAGTACCATACGCGATTTGGAAGAAGAAATTGGTTTGCAGATTTTCCTGCGTTCAAACCGGGGAATCGTCATTACACCGGAAGGGGAAGAATTCCTCGGTTACGCAAGGCAGATAATAGAGCAATATAGGCAAATGGAAGAAAGGTTTATCCAAAGAGAAAAATTCAAGAAGAAATTCAGCGTATCCATGCAGCATTATACCTTTGCTGTTCAGGCATTTATAGAGATGGCAAAGGAATTCGGAATGGATGATTATGAGTTCGCGGTATGCGAAACGAAGACTTATGAAGTGATTGAGAACGTGAGGAATCAGAAAAGTGAGTTGGGGATTTTATATTTAGATGATTTCAACTCCAAAGCCTTGGGAAAGATATTCCATGATCAGGAATTGGAATTTATAGACCTGTTCCGGTGTGGGATATATGTCTTTTTATGGAAAGGAAATCCTTTGGCCGAAAAAGAAAGGATTGATTTTGAGGATTTAAAAAAATATCCTTGTTTATCCTTTGAACAGGGAAATAACAATTCTTTTTATCTGGCGGAGGAAGTGTTAAGCACGTATGAATACAAACAGATTATAAAAGCCAATGATAGAGCGACTATGTTAAACCTTATGATCGGATTGAACGGATATACCTTATGTTCCGGGATTATATGCGAAGAACTATACGGAAATGAATATAAGGCAATACCTCTTAATACGGATGAGAAAATGAGAATCGGATATATAAAGAAGAAAAAGATGCCCTTAAGCATTCTCGGTTTAAAATATATAGAGGAATTGAAAAAATATGAAAAAAGAGTACTTTAATTATGAGGTGAAAGATAAATGACCAGAGAAGAAGCATGGAAATTATTGACGGAATATAATAAGGACGATTTTCATTTGGAGCATGCGGTAATCGTTGAAGGCGTGATGAAATATTTTGCTCGGAAATCAGGCTACGCATATGAAGAAGAATTCTGGGGAAACGTCGGACTTCTGCACGATCTGGATTTTGAATTATATCCGGAAGAACACTGTATAAAGGTACAGGAGATTATGAGAGAAGCCGGAATCGATGAGAGATTGATTCATGCGGTAGCCAGCCACGGATATGAGATTACGGTAGATATCAAGCCGGAACATGAAATGGAGAAAGTGCTTTATGCGATAGATGAGCTGACAGGGCTTATCGGAGCGGTAGTGCTCATGCGTCCCTCCAAAAGCGTGCAGGATCTGGAAGTGAAATCAGTAAAAAAGAAATTCAAAAGCAAAGGTTTTGCTGCTGCCTGCTCCAGAGAAGTAATTCAAAAGGGAGCGGATATGCTTGGCTGGGATTTGGATAAGTTGATCGAAGAGACAATCGATGCACTTAAGACCTTCAGAGACTAAAAAAGGGAAAGCGAATACGGAATATGGAATATAGCATATCGACAAAATGTTTATATGGAAAAGGTGATGCGGTCACCACCGATACATCGGGAGCAGTCAGCTTTCCGATTTACCAAACGGCAACCTTCGCACATAAGGAGGCCGGAGAAAGTACGGGTTATGATTACAGCCGCTTACAGAATCCGACCAGAGAACAACTGGAAAAGGTGGTTGCTTCATTGGAAAACGGAATAGAAGCGTTGGCTTTTTCCAGCGGAATGGCTGCTATTACCGCCCTTATGGAACTTTTTCAGCCGGGAGATCATATTATTACAGACTGCGATTTATATGGCGGAAGCATCCGATTATTTAATAACATCAGTAAGAAAAACGGAATGACATTCAGCCATGTAAATTGTTCAAAACTATTGGCAGGGAACGATGCAGATGTCTTGTTTGCTGAATTGATTCATGACAATACAAAAGCAATCTTTGTAGAGACGCCTACCAATCCGATGATGAACGTCATCGATATCCGCAAACTGGCAGAAATAGCGAATCGAAATAGCCTGCTGTTAATTGTGGACAATACATTTTTATCGCCTTATTTACAGAATCCGCTTGATTTGGGCGCACATATCGTCGTACACAGCGGAACGAAATATCTGGGAGGACATAATGATACACTTGCGGGCTTTGTAGTGACTTCTCTGGAAGAAATAGCGGCGAAGCTGCGGTTTATTATTAAAACGATTGGTTCCGGCCTGGCACCCTTCGATAGCTGGCTGATTCTAAGAGGGATTAAAACGCTGGCGATAAGAATGGATAGAGCGGAGAGGAATACGCAAAGAATCGTCGAATGGCTGTGCAGGCAGCAGAAAGTAACGAAAGTATATTATCCGGGGCTTCCGGATAGTCCGGGATATGTAATATGCAAGGGGCAAGCGAGGGGCTTCGGCTGCATGGTTACCTTCGAAGTCGAGACAAAAGAGCTTGCATTAGAGATATTGCGCAAGGTCCGGCTCATACAGTTCGCGGAAAGCCTTGGCGGTGTGGAAACACTGATTACTTATCCGATTACGCAGACGCATGCGGATGTACCGAAGGAGGTTTTGGCGGCAAACGGAATTACCGATAAGATATTAAGGCTGTCGGTAGGTATTGAAGACGAAGAAGATTTGATCAAGGAACTGGAGAGAGTATTCTATGGGTGAAAAGAATATATATTTTGATGAGATTATCGTCCGCAAAAACACGAGCAGCATAAAATATGATTTCACAAAGCAAAGAGGAATGCCGGAGGATGTCTTGCCTTTATGGGTGGCAGATATGGATTTTAAAGTTTCCGACAAGATACTGGAGGCGTTGCATGAGAGAACGGCGCACGGTATTTTCGGATATACCGAAGTCGGCGAAGAATATTTTGAGGCTCTCAGAATCTGGATGAAGAAAAAGCACGATTGGGATATCGACAGAAGATGGTTAGTGAAAACTCCGGGAGTTGTATTCGCTCTGGCCATGGCAATACAGGCTTTTACGGAAGCAGGGGATGCGGTTATGCTTCAGCAGCCGGTGTATTATCCGTTTCGTGAAGTCATAGAGAACAATAACAGGAAGTTGGTTGACAATACTCTTTATCTTGGAGAAGACGACCGTTACTATATGGATCTGGAGGATTTCGAAAGAAAAGCGGAAGAAAACCATGTAAAGTTATTTATCTTGTGCAGTCCTCATAATCCGGTGGGAAGGGTTTGGAGCAAAGAAGAACTGGAAAAATTGGGAGATATCTGTATACGAAAGGATATTCTCGTAGTGAGCGATGAGATTCATGAAGATTTTGTTTTTAAAGGAAAACATAATGTTTTTGCGAATCTGAGCGAGGAAATAAGAAACAGGACGATTACCTGTACATCGCCGAGCAAGACCTTCAACTTGGCCGGCCTTCAGATTTCCAATATTTTAATTTCCAATCCGCAAATAAGGCATAAGTTCAAAGCGCAAATAGCAGCATCGGGATACAGCCAGTTAAACACTCTTGGATTGACTGCATGTGAGGTGGCTTATAGATATGGAGAAGAATGGCATACGAAGCTTATGGAATATTTGAGAGGAAATATCGAGTTTGTCCGTAAATATCTAAGAGAAAGAATTCCGCAGATAAAGATGACAGAACCGGAGGGAACTTACCTTATCTGGTTAGATTTCAGGGAGCTGGGTCTTACCGAAAAAGAAAGAGAAAATTTAATCATAAATAAAGCCGGGCTTTGGTTGGACGAAGGAACGATATTCGGCGAATCGGGGGCAGGTTTTGAGAGAATCAATATTGCTTGTCCGAGAGAGATACTACGGCAGGCTTTGGAGAAGCTGGAAGCGGCAATATAAAAATACCGCTTCCTTTTATTCTTTTTTTCCCTTATAATGATATAGTACGCGGCTAGTCTGCAGGTATGATGAAAGAAGAGGAAGAAGACCAGCTATGAAAAGTCAAGCTTAAATTAGCTGGAAATTAAAAATATTTTTTCGTGGTAAAAAAGGGTAACTTTAATAAAGCTCCCGGGTGGGTGCATTTTTTCAAATCTATCGATATTGGTATA
>JAAYNW010000024.1 GCA_012520655.1 Clostridiales bacterium
CGAACCCACGGACGGTTGCCCGTCACCTGATTTCGAGGGTGGTGGACCAATGAATTTTCGCTCATATCGTCACTTATCTTCTTATATCTTATTGGCTTATAATCTTGTAGTATCAACGGTTTTGATATATCTTCTTATATTTTCACGTAAAATCGCTTTGTAAAGTTTTCCAACATTTTTCCTACATTCCTGCACGACTTTTATTTCACCGGATTGCCTTTTTTCTTATCCTGAGTCTTTTTTTGCTCAATATACTTTTTGGGTAATATATGGTCATGATAAGTTTGTAGGACAATCTTGATACGGTCTAACCGAACATCTACATACTGTGCCGTAGTGGCCTCCATACTGGTGGAGATACCAAGCTGAATGCCAATACCTTTTAGACTGTGACCAAGGATTTTTCCAACCGTATAGAAGTCGCCGGTGAGTTGGTGCATATTTGTTGCAGCCGTATGTCGCAAATCGTGAAAACGAATATAAGCCATACCGGAGTGTCGTAACATTAGACCGAAGTTTGCAGATGCTCTATCTCTACGACAGGGGCTCCCGTTTTCTTTTGCCACTACCAAATCGTTTTCATAATATGTACTGCCTGAAAGTTCACAAAATAATCGACGTTTATTTTGCAAGGCAAGTTGCCGTTCAAAAAACTTACGAGCAACATCTGTAATATACAAATCACGTTCTTCTGATTTAACAGGAGCCATTTCGGAAAGTATTTTAGTATTGGCAGGCATACCAAATGGAAGTTGCTCCACTACACGGAAGACTCCTTTTTCAAGATCTACATTTCGCCACCGAAGCCCCAATATTTCACTTAATCGTAATCCATACAAGCCGCCAAGGATGACGGGCATTTCCCAAAAAGTTCCTATTGTGTGAGAAATCAATTGTTGCATCTGGGGAATAGTATATGGGTCAGGCGTTTTGCCTTGCTTTCCAAACTTTGTAATTATATCACGAGCAGGGTTTGTCTCAATATACCTGTATTTACGAGCATGCTCCAAGGCAACACTTAATATTCTTTGTGTGTACCGCACTGAACTGTGCGATAGGTCTTTATCGTACAATTTTTGAAACATATCATCTATCATAGCGGGAGTGAGTTGTTTAAGCTGAATATGTCCGAGATGGGGAACAATATGGTTTTTGATATACCCTTTATAGCTGGCAAAAGTGCTTGGGCGAAGATTTGCCTTGCCATGAGATTCTACCCATGTTTCCAAGTATTCTTTGACAGTCTGCTTCGAATTGGCAGCGTCCATAGGCATATATGTGGGGCTATTTAACTTGATTTTCATTTCTGCTTCATGTTGAACCGCATCCTGTTTTGTTATGAAACCTCTTTTGCTATAGGTTTTATAACCTTCACCTGTTTTATATTTTATGCTGACATCATAAACGGTGCCACTTCTACCGGTCGCCACACCGTCAGCATTTTTCTTATTTTTTACCTGACGAGCAGATATGGCCATACAAGCACCCCCTATGTTTTCTTTACAGGAATTTTTCTTCTGTTATACCAATCCCGGATGGCAGAATCGGCTAACAGGCGCCGATTCCCGTTCCGGATATATTCAATTTCACCTTTATTCATAAGTTCGCGTAGTTTATTTTCGCCTATACCACTGATTTTACTCATTTGTTCTACTGTTTTTAGCATAGGTATTGTTTCCGGCTCTATTTTGGCCGGTTTTTTTATAGCCATAATTAGCCTCCTCTCATCTGAATTTAGAAAAATGACAGATACGGACGGCGGCTGGCAGGCCGCCCACGGGAATTTCACCCCGGCTCATGCTTATGAGTGCGCCGCGCAATGCTGTGAGGGCGTTCAACGCGGGAGTATCGTTAGCTGACAGAGAAATCATGGCTCATGTGCTGCCGAGCACACGATACAGCACGGTATTTTTCCGCTCCTTCGCACAAGTGAAATCGTGGCGTACCGTCTGAAGGCTTCTTCTCCGTCAGGGATGTTATCCGTCTGCCTATGTAGTGCTAATCGCACATTCTCAAAGAACAAATATATTAGCTATGTATCAGCCAGAAAAGGCTCCTGTTTAGACAGGGACCTTTTTTCGCAGATTCACAGATAGCCCGTCACAGAAGTGTGGAAAGGGGAGACACATTCCTGTACGGGCTACACTCGGATTAAGCTATCCGATTTACTTTGAAATCAAGGATTTTGGTAATGATTTTTGTTTCCAATCTACGTCGCATTCCCTCGTCCACGCACAAATGCGGAACACCATTTTCGTCGTACAGCGTTCTGGTGGCCAGAGTCGCAATATAACGCTCATAATGCTTTAAAACAGCGTTTATAGCGTCAACATTGCCGGACGCCGCTGCTTCGATAGTGGAATAGGGCAGCAATGAAGCTGATTTATTCGGATTGCTCGCCATCATCTTCAACCTCCATTCTTCGTTTCATCTCTTTGAGAGAGCTTGCCCGTTTGTACTGTACGGTACGTCGGACGATATTTAGTCTGTCGGCAATTTCTTGATCGGTCATATCCAGAAAGTAAGCCAGCATAACAATATTGCGTTTTTCGTCAGAAAGAGTGGCCAGTGCATTAGCAAGTTTCTCATCCTTGACCGTTATATTGAATCCCTGCACCTGAAAATGAAATTGTTCTGACGGGTATTCGTCCAAAACATACAGCTGCGACATTTGCTCCTCGGACAGCTCCGAAATGGATACCTCATGACCGGACCGCCATATGATGTGTCTGATGTAATCACGTGCTTCCTCACGTAGTATCTTCCTGCAAAAGCTGTCAAACTGATACCTGATGGTCTTTTTCTGAGATGGTTTCAGTTCCAAAAGTCGTTCACCTCCTTCCCGAACCGCGGGAGGCGGTGTACTTTCCCCTTCACTTCTATCCCGATTGGGAAGGTCGGTTTTGGCAAACTTGGAGCAACTTTTTTGAAAAAATTTCAAAAATTTATTATACGGCGCACTTTATGTCAGAATTTAACAGGTCAAAAATTAAAAATGTGCTATATACAACAGTTAAAAAAACGCACAGAGCATCCTCTCTAACTGAAATTGCCCTGTGCGTTACGGATCTATTATGAAACTTGTTGCGGCAAGAAGCGGAGAGTTGGTGTTTCTCTCCGCTCCTTTTCCTTTATATTTATTTTTTCATCGTAAAAAAATACATTATCACTCCATATTTATAAGAAAATATTAAATACCTATAACCTCATTGTCCTAAGTGAGTTTAATACCGCCAAAATCATAACACCAACATCAGCAAAGATTGCATACTGCATATTAGAAAATCCGAGTGCTGATATTATTAAAATAAACACTTTTATTACAATTGAAA
>JAAYNW010000001.1 GCA_012520655.1 Clostridiales bacterium
CATGTCCAGAAACTGCATTATAATACAAACAAGAGCAGATCCTTTAAAAATCAGGTCCTGCCCTTAGCAACTCATGACATATCTTATATCAGTTTTATAGTTTACACAAAACTTGAAACGGCCTCATATTTTTCAGACAAGGCTATAGTCTGTCCAAGTACGTCGCTCCACTTAGTATCAAGAAATTCTGCCAGTATTGCGGCAATCGGATTGATAATCAAAAATAGTATCCGCCGATAAAATTTAAATCAGCAGATACTATCATCCTGGCTTCATTCTTATGTTTGTCGGATATAACGGTTTATTGGGACTTTTTACTTATATACTTCTCTACCGCCGGGTCTTTCATCTCATAAACCCTGTACCACTCTTTAGTCTCGACATCCTTTACTGTCTCGGAACGGTTCTTATACAAGAATCTCGTCAAATTATAGCAATCGATCCATATTTCGTTATTGCCCTCTTTCTGCGACTCATCAAAAATAAGCTGCAGTCCCCAATGAAGGTGCGTTACCTTAATGTTATTCACGTTTTCCTTCGTGCTATATCCCGTATGACCCATATAACCGATTACCTGTCCTGCGGTAACCACACTGCCTTCTTCCAGGTCCTTACAATATGGGAAGTTCTGCCGTAAATGAGCATAGTAATAATACCGTTTTCCATCAAAACTTCTGATGCCAAGGCGCCACCCGCCGTATTGGTTCCATCCGATAGCCTCCACGTAGCCCGACTCAATTGCGATGATTGGCGTTCCCACCTGGCCCATCATGTCGTGTCCGAGATGGGGTCTTGAGTAGCCATAACTTCTGGATGTTCCGAAATCGTCATAGTCGTTATATGGAAAGCCTTTGGCTATCGGTGAAAATGCTTTCAGACCATAGCATTTCTGCCATTCCACCGTTCCGTTTTCTAACGGCTTCTGTATCTCATATTCCCCTACAAAACCACCCAGCACGGCCGTATATGCTTCCAAATAATATGCATAATATTCCATATCTTTCGTAAGCTCCCGCATTGTTACTTCTTTGCACTTCAGTTTCTCCGCGGTCTTGCTTATCTCCGATACGCTGCCTTTGGGGAAACTCCCCCCATGCTTCGCTCCTGTATATGCCAGCAGTTCTATCCAATTTACATGCTCAACTGCCGGATCCTCCAAAGCTTCCTTATAAGTATCCACATCCCATTTATAGGCTTCGCATAAGGCCTCGTAAGATACGTTAAAGTCCACCCATTTGATATACTTCTTTTCCGCAAAAGCTTCTACCTCTACCGCTTGCTCTTCTTTAGGAAACCCATCTCTTAATAACCCTGTCACCAGGACAATCCCAAAGCAACAGAGAAGAATGCTTTCTATGAATATCGCCCTTTTCATTTTTTTCAGATATTGCATATTTCACCATCCGGTATACCTCATAGCAATATATGAAAAAGAAAAAAAATCTATGCCCTATACATAAATCACAATAATTTTTCGTATAAATAGTCCTGCATATTAAAGTAGCTTTGCACCCTTTCATAGTTATCCAAGATAGCCGGCAATCTCCGTTCGTATTCTTCTTTCGTACATTTTTTTATAATAGATTCTATGTTTTCAATATCCTTTAACGATATTTGAATGATTCCATCGGCATTAAAAAAGCTGTCAATTTTACCTGCGCCCAAATAGATAGGAATCGTCTGCGCCGCAAAGCAGCTGGTAATTCTTTCGGTAAAAAAGTAACTCGATATTTCATTTTCTATAGCAAACGAATATCTGTAATTTCTAAGACTGTCATCAATAGAAACATATGCTCCCCCGTCAATAGTTCCCATTACATCCGCAAGCTGGTTTCTTTTGCAATAGCGGGCTATTTCTGCACGCACCTTATGCATAGCACACAGCTGTTTATCGGAACAGAGAATAGATATATTTTTACTTTTTGATCTATATGCATTGGCATCTATTATTTGGGAATTATCCCGTCCATACCATACCTCCGCACATATCGGGTAATATTTGGCATTTTTCAGCGAATCCAGCAATTGCTCATCATAAGTAAAAACAGCATTGAATTCCCCTGCCAATCCCTTATGTTTCTCAAACATGAGATAATCTTTGGGAACAATTGCTCTGGATTCACCCAACATGCCGTACTTTCTAATCGGCTTTCCCATGGTCTCAAGCATTGCCCTATGCGTATAAAAGTGAGTATCGAGTCCCCAATTGTAACGGTCCCATAGAAAATGCTTTCCAACATTGCCATAAGGATTATGAGCTGTGTGCATATCCCTAATAAAGAACAATTCCATAGGCTGCCCGTCCCGGTTGTAAATGGGTGGCTGTTTAGAACTGATTCCACTGGAATAATTATAATATGGTTTATAGATTTTAGAATTTTCTCTTAGTGAAATAACCTTATTCTTTATTTTCCGATATACTATCATATCTATTCTTTCCTCCTCACTTCCTCCCAAAGGACAAAAAAGGGACTGCGCTCCATTGATGATCTCTCACCTATTTTACCACAGTCCTTTCTTTATTTCTTTTATGAAGTTTCAATCCTACAGTTCAGGTTCAATCAAGCCATACGTATTACCCTTTCTCTTGTATACAACGTTTACCTGGTCGGTCTCCGCATTGCAGAATACGAAGAAATTGTGTCCCAAAAGTTCCATCTGAATACATGCGTCTTCAGGATACATAGGTTTAATGTCAAATTTTTTCGTACGGATAATCTTAATTTCTTCTTCATCCATATAATCTTTATCTATGAACTCCTGTTTGAAAAAGCTTGCCGACTGCTTCTGATCCACCAGCTTATTCTTGTATTTTTTAAGCTGTCTCTCAATAATTTCCTCCACAAGATCGATAGAAACGTACATATCGTTGCTGACTTGCTCCGAACGGATAATATTTCCTTTTACCGGAATCGTCACTTCTATCTTCTGTCTCTCTTTCTCTACACTCAATGTTACATGTATTTCAGTTTCCGGATTAAAATACTTCTCCAGCTTACCTATCTTATCCTCTACCGCTGTCCTTAATCCTTCGGTAACCTCAATATTCTTACCCGCTATAATAAACTTCATATCACTCATCCCTTTCATTGGATTATTGTACAAGCATTATACCATATTTTTATAACCTTATGCAACAAACTTACCGGTTTTGATGATATAAATCTTCCGTATTGTAAAAAAAATTTGTGCTATCAAAACTTTTGTAAAGTCAATACCCTTTTCGACATTTTTAGCTAAAAAGTACATTTTTATCACAACTGTACAAAACATTCGTTCTTAAAGTTACCATAACAACTTACCCTTTTTTCTAACAAAAACATGTGGATAATGTGTATAACTCCGTGCATAAGTCATTAATGCTTATTTTTAGGCGTTTTCGTATGTGGATAACTTTTGTTCTGTATTGAGAATATTCGTCATCTTAAAATCGTTATTTGTGTATCTTGTATAAGTCGTAAGTTGTCAAGAATATTTTTAAAATAATTCTATGCTTTGTGCCGGATTGCACGGTATACCGGGATATGCGGCTTTTGTCAATTATACAGAAAAAATCACAATTTCAAAAGGCGGATGCCTGTTTAAAAGCACCCGCCCTATCACTTTTTATTACGTTTTACAATTCAATTAGAAAATTCTTCTTACGGATAGAGGTGTCCTGTAATTTGCATTGGATACAATAATTCCCGTTTTGCTTGTCGATGCATGGACAATCTGTCCGTTTCCTATATACAGAGCCACATGACCGGAATAACATACCAGATCACCCGGCTGCGCATTCTCGAGTCCGTTTACTGCAGCGCCAACGCTTCTGTCCGCTGACGAAGAATGAGGCAGGCTTACACCGAAGTTCGCATAAACACTCATAACAAATCCTGAACAATCCGCTCCGCTTGTAAGACTCGTTCCACCGTATACATATGGATTTCCTACGAACTGAAGCGCATAATCAGCAACTGAACGTCCCATGGCGCTTCCGCCGCTGGAAGAATATGTAACCGTCTGTTTCAATGAACTTGACTGTGTCGCTCTCGCTGCTGCGACTTGTGCCGCTTTTCTTTCTGCTTCTTCTTTAGCAAGTCTGGCTGCTTCTTCTTCCTTGGACTCTGCCTTGACGAATTCCGTCGAAAGCGTTACATAATCCGTAGAAACGTAGCCATCGCCTTCTTCTATATTTACTTTTACCCAATCATCCATCTCTTCCGTTACGATCAGCTGATCATCAATCGGAATCAGGCCTAATACCGTCGTATCCATTCCCGGCTGCTCGCGCACCTTTAAAGTCGTTGTGGTAACCGTTGCAATCCTCGTTCCCACTTCCTTCGCAAGCGCTATCGCATCTTCACCGGTTACGCAGTACTCAGCTTTTACGTAACCCGTTACCGAACCGGATTTAATCTCATACCATCCGTCCGACTCAGAAATAAACTCTCCTACAGATTTATCATAGAGCTTTCCGAGAATCTCGCCTTCCTCGCTCGGTATGCTTCTTACATTTACGTAATCATTTACCTTTGCAATAACCAAGCTTTTGAAGCCTTCTTCTTCGTCTTTCCTATCGAGCTTCTTTTCCACGCTCTTCAAAATGCTTGCGTCTACACTGGATGCATCTACTTCTTTCGTTTCTTCAATTGTCTTCTCTTCCGTTTGGGCGGTTCCCTCAGAAGCCGTACCCGCATTTCCTGTTACGGATGGTGCCGACGACACCTCCGGACCAGTCTGTACGTTAGTACCAGACGTATTTCCTGATACGTCGGCGCCCGATGCGCTTTCGCTCTGTGCCTTCTGCGTATCCGCTTCCTCCTTAATATTCTTTAAGGATGTTCCGCCGGAAGCCAATGTATAATTGATTCCTGCAGACGGCAATACGGCCGAAACATTCGTTGCCGCATTTGTCTTTATATCAATACTTGAAAATGTAAGAACTGCTGTTACTGCACATATTACAATTTTCACGTTCTTCTGTTTCATATGGGAAATTTCCTCCGCCAATTGTTAACGCTAGTGTGTAATTTATTACAAATTTATTACATCTGTAAAATAATATAACACCTCCGTAACACTTTGTCAACGTTAGGATACATTTACCAACTTTTTTCTTACCCCCATGCCGACTGTTATCACTATCATACAAAAAATATATACAATAATAAAACAACTGACCGTAGTCCGCACATGTTCAACAGTAATCATATTTCCCGAAAACTTCGCCATAGGTATATCTTTGTCATTATTTTGTAATATCCACGCGTCAAAATTTTCCGGCAGATTTTCCTTGTCGATAAAGACCGGCTCTTGATCCACTTCATCGCTTTGACTTATCGGCATGTAAATCGCCGAAGGTCTCTCCCAATTGAACGCATAGATCCCACTGGCCAATATACCTATCAGAATACTGATTGCAGACCATTTCACAATATTCTTTTTCAAGCCCTCCAGACTGCAGGCAACCAGCTCCTTGCCATTCTCCATGCCGCTTGCCAAAATAAGAATTGCCAACTCCGCTATGCAATAACCTTGCGCAAATAACAGTTTATCCCCCTTTTTTTCTTCCAGCAGCCCAAACAAACAACTTCCGATAAAAATTACAGATAGATTCTTAAAGGAAGTATTAAACAGGAAGGGCTCCGAAGCGCCCGCAACGAGAATACCTATTATAATAGCAAGCTCTTCTCTTCTGTCTTCCTTCAAATATCTTCGAATCATAAAAAAGTATGCCGCCATAATAAAGGCAAACAAAATGACACCGTACAAGAGCAGGCAGCTTACATAAGAACAGTCTATTACGAAATGCCTGGGTGCATCCACCAAAGGACTGCCGAATAAGGTGATTTTCTGATGTGTCAAAAAATACCTGGATAAATTAAACCGCGTATTTAATATTTTATTAAATATATCGAATAATTTCCCCTGAAAAACAACAGGCCCTGCAATAGAGAGCAACGCACAAAAAGGCAATACCATTTGAATGCAGACCCCTTCAAATTTCGTTATGTTCTTTCTCATTATCAGATAACATCTGGCAATCAAATAGACGACCGACAAGACAAAACCCGTATAGCTGACGGAATAAAGGAAAATATAACAGTCTCCGATAAACAACAGGCCCGCAGATATCCATGCCCACTTTCCTTTCGGCTGAAATACGTAAAAAAAGAACATCATAAAGATAACATAAGAAATCTGCAGTACATTCGGATGCGGAAAACCAAGACTGTAACGCAGTATATGTCCGAGTCCGAGTTTATCGTGTGCCAGAATTAAATCATTGCTTATTCCCAACAGATGGATGAGTATAATCCCAAAGAAAGTAAACGTCCATATGCATAGTCCTAATTTAAATACTTTTTTCACGGAGATATCCTTCATCCCGAGAAGAAGCATGAAGAAAAAGAGGATTCCTTTTTCACCGGTGTTTAAAAATGCTACGAAACTGAGTACTCCGAGCAATGCGGAAACAAAATATTCGGCCGGAGAATATCTGGTAAGAACCACCTTCAGCACCCAGAATCCCGCTCCCGCCAAAATACCAATCGTATATAAGCGCTGTCCTTCAATCAACCCGATCCCTTTTGTGAACAGCAGCGAGGAGAAAAACAGATAAAAAAACAGTTCTTCCCAGTTCATATTTATTTTTTCTTGCAAAGTAAATTTTAATGTTCTTTCCATCCAGCCTACATCCCCTATGTCTTCTTGTTTAATCACTTATATTTTTTTCCTTTTTCTGAGAACCATTTCTATTACTTTTCTTATATATAATATCAATGTTTGAAAATCATCGCTTCTAAAGCTGAATGCTAAGAATATAGCTGTCGCTGTTATTACGCTGATTATTCCTTTTATGAAGATACTTCCGAGCAAAAAGTCCATGCTAAACAACGAAGCAATTCTTTCGGCCGCCAATGCCGTGATACCTAAAAAAATGAGGCGCCATAAAAATTTCAAGTAATAACCGTAAGGCTTCTCTCTCACGTAATGTTTATATACAACTACGGTCCGGCCCATAAAAATGAGAAGGTGTCCGACTACCGTTCCAAACATGATGCCGGTAATCCCTATTATCGGCCCCAATATAAGGGATATCACCACGTTTACAATAGCAGCCGCAATCATATAATTTCTGTCGCTTTCAAAGTGCCCCAACGTGTTGCGGAAATAATTCATCGGATTGTTGCATATGGCAACAAAAATGTTAACGGATAACATGGCCAAGAAGGCATGGGGCAATTGCAGCTGTCTATTCTTCAACCACCAGAGAATAAAATCCTGCCCAACCACAATCATTCCCGTCGCTGCTACCAATCCCATATAAAACCCGGCTAAATCCAGCGCTCCAAAAAATTGAATTCCCTTTTTTTCCTCATCTGCATATACGAGATTTCCTATGCTCGCCTGTAATGCGCTGAAAATGGAAATAATCAGTTCCTGAATCTTCGCGGAGATCAGCCTGTAATTGCTTACCCTGCCGACCACTCCTACTCCCAGCATCGCTGTAATAATGATGTCATCGGAGCTGCCGTATATGGTACCGGCTATTTTCGTCGCCATCATATTTTTAACATCATGCCATAAATTGAGTTCCTTAATATCCTCTTTTGTAATTTTAATTTTTGTGATTTCTGGATACTTTCTGCGCGACCACCATGCAATAATCAGGTTAGAGATGATATTGTTGGCTATAGATACGAGCAGATATCCGATATAGCTTTGAAAATAAACCAATATAAAAATCTTGAGGCAGGTAGAAACAATGCTCATGACAGTATCTACCGTCGTGCAGAAATAAATCTTCTGGTGTGTAACGAATAGGATTCTCCTATATGCCAAAAAATAAGTACATATTGTCGCAAGCAACTGCAGGAAGTAAATCGTATAGATAAACAGCCTGTCCTCTCCTGCCATTTGTTCTTTTAAAATGTACGGCAGAAAAAAACAGGTAATAATACCTGCGGCCAATACAAACGTTCCCACTATTTTATATATCATTTTATAAATATATAAAAGCTTTCGAATCTGGTGCGTGTTGTTGGTAGCGATCTCGCTGTACATATGGTAGGTAATAATTCCTGCGATTCCCATCTCCGACAATGTAAGGAAGGAAAAAATCGAAGTAAACAAGCTATCATATCCCAGATAATCCACCACAAGAACGTCGAGAAAAATCCGGCGCGACAGTAGATTAAGCCCAAGAAGCAAAAGTGCGGAGCCCCATATATAAATTAAATTAACCAGTGTATTTTTAATCCTCATCCTTATACCCTTACGCTATTCCATATCTTTTCAATTTCATCTCCTGTCCTCAATGCTTCCTGCACGATTCCGGGAATTATCTCTTTCAGATGTTTCCTTATATCCTCTTCATAATCTGCCATCCACTGGAAAGCATCAATAAGTGCATCTTCACTTTCCAGCTGCTGTACCGGAATCACATAATTATCATATGTTCCGAATAAATCTTTGGCAATTCCCTTCGCTTTCACGGAATATCCCACTACAAGCGTGGGTACGCATGAAGAATAAGCCGCAATTGTGGCATGAGTTCTCGCCCCGATAAACATGCGGCATCTAGCGATAAATCCTTTTAACTCCTCACAAGTCCCGTCTTCTATCTTAATGACTCTTCCCGTATCCTTAAATTCACGGTAAAGTTCCTCTATCGGTATTCTATCATTGTTTCTGTCCCATACAACATGGGGAATCAGTGCTATCTGTAAATCCGTCGTCCTGATTACATGCTCTATCAACCTTTTATAGCTAGACAGGATGATTCCGTCTTTTTTTTCACAGTCCATAACGAGCGGGCTTATATTGATTCCGATCGTTTTATTTTCCACAAAGCCCTCCGGCAAAGGCAATCTTTTTTCCTTAAGGGTAAAAGCCGGATCTGGATAGCACCGGATATCAGGCGCATTGTCCATATCCTTATAGTGATTGATAAGAGCCTTATAGGTAATGGATTCTCTCGCTATAATCAGTTTATACTGAGCAATATCTTCACTTATTTCTCTTCTTTTCAAAAGCTCCGGTTCAATGGAGCATCCTACCAGCATCGTAGCTGTTCCCGCCCGGTTAAATGCCGCGTTGGACAAAAATAAATCATTTAACATCATATCATAGCAATAATTATCTCCTCCGATAGAAATTGCCAAAGGAGAACGCTTCTTTCCAAAGACTTCATGGTAACGATATAAAATAAAGCTTTCCTTATCTTTTGTAATTTTACGGTATATATAATATAGAACATGTGCCAGTCTGTGCTCGGAAAATTTTCTCTCCTGAATTAATTCGCACAGCCCGTTAACCGAATACTTCTCATCTTCTTTTTTGCTGTTAGTCACAACCACTACTTCCGTCCGCAGCATATGGCAAAGTGTGTTGACTATCGCTTCACATCCATGGTTTCCGCTTCCTGCATGCATGTAAAAAACAATTTTTTTCCGCACGATTTTTTCCTTCCTCAATCCAAAATTAATTTATCTTTTTATACAGTCATAGGCTTGTATGAGCATTCTGAAACAGCCCAATACGAAAAAGTTCGGATGCTTCATAACGAACTCGCATGCCTTTGACACAGCGCCGTTTGTCTCTATAGGATATTTTTTTATTCTTTCCGCTATTTTTTCTTCCCGGCACATTTGACGTACATTTTTCATGTAGCTCTTACGGTTTCCTCTTGCCTCGTTTTTCAGAACGAGCATGAAAAGATACAAATATTCTTTCTCGCACTGCACCTCTGAATACACACCCTTTTTCCTTAATATTCCTTCTAGGACTTCTTTTAAATATTTAATATTTTCGAATAATCCTTCATTATATTTGTGGACAATAGAAGAAACTAGAAAAAAATAATGATAATACTCCGCGCCTTCCATAATGACAATCCTGTCACAATCCAATATCGCAGGAATTGCAATCGTCATATCATCTCCCATACGCAGTTTGAAGTCCCAATATTCCGTATTGGAAATCAACAGCTCTCTGGAAAAAAGCTTCATACACCGCGACATGGAAACGGTACGATTCTCGTGTCCGAGCAATTCCCCCAAAATCTCTTTTTCCAAGCGACCGTTCTCATAAATACCGGGCTTTGCTCCGTGACGTCCGCCTCTTTTAGTGCCGGATTTATCTTCTATAACGAAATTACAGCAAACAATTTGTTTATTATTTTCTGCAAGGTGGAGGCTCATCTTGTAGAGCATCTCTTTATCCAACCAATCATCGCTGTCACAGAAACAAATATATTCTCCCGAGCTTACCTTAAGCCCTTCCAGACAAGCCTTGTTCGGCCCTCCGTTCTTCACGTGAACAGTCTTGACAGCATCGTATTTCTCCGCGAAAGCATCGCATATTTCTCCGCTTCTATCCGTCGATTCATCATCCACAAGGATAATCTCTTTATTCTCATAAGTCTGATCCAGTATACTGTTTACGCACCGTTCCAAATATTTCTCCACGTTATAAACCGGAACAATAATGCTGATCTTACGCATCGATTCACTCCATTTTCCTACAGAAAGTAATTCTGAATACTCGTCACCGCGTTGGCACCGTCCGCTACTGCCGTGATAATCTGCCTGAGTTTCTTGGTTCTGACATCTCCCGCCGCAAAGATTCCGGGTGTTCCCGTGATACAGTCTTCTTCTGCAATGATATATCCTTTCTCATCGCATTTAACTGTATCCGCAAAGCTCTCCGTATTAGGATGAATTCCCACTGCAATAAATACGCCGTCCACCGGAAGTTCCTTCTTTTCCTCCGTTTTCAAATCTCGAAGCAAAAGACTCTGCACTTGATCTTCCCCTTTGATCTCATCTACGACCGTATCCCATATGACTTCTACATTATCAAGTCGTTTCATGCTTTCCTGTAAAATATTAGCCGCCCGAAGCTCATCCCTTCTATGAATCAAATATACTTTCTTACTCGTTCTGGCCAAGAAAATAGCATCCTCTACCGCTACGTCTCCACCACCCACAACCGCAACCGTACGGTTCCTGAAAAAAGCGCCGTCGCAGGTAGCACAGTAGGAAACGCCCATACCCGCCAATTCCTCTTCTCCGGGTATGCCCAGTTTCGCATGGGAAGCCCCTGTTGCAATTATAATTGCTCTCGTCTCATAATCTCCCTGACTGGTATTTATGCGATGTATACATTTCTTTTCACATGCAGCAAGCTCCATAGCCGCCGCTTTCATATCCTTCATAGGACGTGCGCCGCATTCCGGCGAATTGAAGCTTTCAACACCTATTACTTCCGCCTCCACGAATTCAATTTCCATATTATCCGCATGCTCTCTGAACTTCATCCCCAAATCGAATCCATTGATTCCGGGAAGTCCCAAATAATTATCCACCTCATAAGTAGTCAGCACCTGACCACCACTCATGGTACTCTTTTCCAAAACCAAGGTTTTGAGCCCTGCTCTTTTTGCATATATTGCCGCCGACAATCCTGCCGGTCCCGATCCGATAATCACTAAATCATACATAGCTATTCCTCATTCTTTCTTATTCAGCACCATCCGCCGTCCATAGTAATAATCTGCCCCGTCATATATTCGGGAGCATCAATTATCTGCATAACAAGTTCCGCCACTTCTTCCGGCCTTCCGAAACGGTCCGCCGGTATTTCCTCCCTGAGAGCCTCGCGTTCTTCCTCGTCAAAGCATCTGTTCATATCGGTGTCGATAACTCCGCATGCCACCGCATTCACACAAATATGACTCGGAGCGAGTTCCTTTGCCAATGCCTTCGTCAAGCTGTTTACCCCGCCTTTGGATGCAGAATACGCGGCTTCCATGGAAGCGCCTACATTTCCCCATACCGAAGAAATATTAACGATTCTGCCGGACTTTTTCTTAAGCATAAGCGGAATCGCAAGTTTACAAGTATAAAAAACGGAATTCAGATTCGTGTCCATAATCTCCTGCCATTCGGACACTTCCATTTCCGATAAAAGTCCTACATAAGAAATACCTGCATTGTTTACCAATACGTCCAAATCCGGGATTTCTTTGAAGAGGCTTCTTACTGCCTCGTAATCTCCCATATTACAAGTATATGCCACACAACGAATACTGTAATTTCTTTCCAGCTCTTTTTTCACTTCAGTCAACCGTTCTTCCGACTGCCTGCAGGTCAAGTACAAATCATAACCTGCTTCCGCCAGCTTCTTCGCAACTGCATTGCCGATTCCGCGGGACGCTCCGCTAACCAATGCTGCTTTTCCCATATATTATTATACACTCCATTGCTAAATCAGATTCTTAATCCCTACTCTTAACTTAATTATACTTTATATTAGTATATTTTTCTACTTTTAACTTCGTTTTGTTCCGCGCGTCTCATTATCCTATAATGAGTCTTTAGACTTTTTGCTGCTTAGTTTATTATTAAAGCTACTAATTTCTTCCTGATACAACGAGAGTTCCCCACGGTCCGGCATAGCAGGCTGTACTCCTTGCCTGGTAACGGTTACGCCTGACGCATAGGTTGCGTAGCCGATTGCCTGCAGTATATCTTCTCCTTCGCTTAACGAAACTGCCAAAGCACTGATAAAAGCGTCTGCAGCACCGGTAGTATCTACCGGATGAAAGCCGCAAGCCGGAAAGAATCCTTCATAATCAGCATTTTTAAAGTAACAGCCGTTCTGCCCAAGAGTGATAATCACGTTCCTGACGCCCTTTCTTATGAAAATGTCAGCTCTTTCCTCGATAGATGCTGCATCGGGAAGCAATTGCTCCGCTTCTTTTTCATTAGGCACAAAATAATCAATATCTTTGAACAAGCTTTCCTTCATTTTTTCTGCAGTGGAAGGCTTCAATATCACTTTCACATTTTTCTTTTTACAGCTCTGAATCGTATACTCTACCGTTTCCTCCGAAATCTCCAATGTCAGAAGGCAATAATGAGCATCCTCCAAAAGCTGTTCATATTGGCAGACTTGGCTGCGGTTCAACTTTGCATTTGCACCGGGATAAATGACAATCGTGCTTTCACCATCGGCAGCAACGTTTATATATGCTTTTCCTGTCGGTATTCCATCGTCAAAAACAATCCCATCCGTTTTTACGCCGCTGTTCACGAGACTATTATAAATAGCTTTCCCGTCGCTGTCATTTCCAAGTCTGCCTATCATATAAACCAGACCACCCAGCTTCCCGGCCCCTACCGCCTGATTCGCTCCTTTTCCTCCGGGCAAAGATATAATATTGCCGGATCTTACCGTTTCTCCTCCGGTAGGAATATGATTTACATATATCATGCAGTCCATATTCATACTGCCCACCACGACAATTTTTCCACCTCGTTCATGCCCTGCCGGGGACATAACGCTGCTTCTTTCCCATATATTTTGTTCTATTTTCTCTCGAAATTCATGGGCGGACTTTCTGCCTTCCATCATTTGAATCAAAACATTTACCGCATACCCTCCTATTTCATCCGTCGGAATATGAACGGCCGTCATCTTCGGATATATCTTTTCCGAAAGAGAGCCGTCTCTCACGCTGATAACGGATATCTTATTCGGAACAGCATCTCCCCGTTCCCTGATTTTTTCATAAACAACATACCCTGTCTCTACATTTGCGCATATAATGGCTGTCACATCTTCGTTCAGACATTTAGAGATTCCTATACTAGCAATATCTTCTTCTGTCCCGATAAAAGTCCATCCTTCGTTCGGCGATACAAATTTTTCGCGGTATGCCTGGACATAACCCTCTCTTATTCCCTCGTCTTCCTTCCCCAAGAGGCATGCGATTTTATGATGACCTTTTTCCAAAAGATAATTGGCAGCCAAATATCCGGCATCCCGCATATCAAAATAAATATCCGCAAAAATATTTTTTCTTGTTGTAATCTTTTTATCCAGAATGCGTACAACAGGTATCTTAATACCCTCCGGCGGCTCTTGCTCCTGACAAACGGAAATAATACCGTCTACCCCTTTGCTTTCAAATATCTTATAATACTTTAAGGTTTTTTCTCCATCCCCTGCCGTATTGCACAGCATAATGCTGTATCCGTTTTCCGCGGCGGCTTTTTCAATGCTATATAGCATATCCTGTGCGCCGTATATGTTCTCAGATAATAGAACGCCGACGATGTTCGTCTTAGGCGACGCACTTTTTAACACTTTGGAATAGGGAACATATTGATATTCCTTAATAATCTCCAGAACCTTTTTTCTCGTTTCAACACTGATATCTTCATCTTTATTATGTAAAATCTTAGATACTGTTGACGGCGATACCCCGCACAGATTGGCAATATCTTTAATATTCATACAAGGTTCCCCTCCCATAGTTAAAATTTCCTAAACATTATAACACACTTTCCAGATTTTAGCATGCAAATCGATTCATGGTTCTCAACCTGTTTTCTTTCGAAAATAAGCGAACTTAAACGATTGCGGTATCATGACAAATATTATAAAATAATCCAAAGGGCACATACATTTTTCAGGTGCCTTCCACAGTAACTAATTAAATATTTTGAAAAAAAGGGGATTGGGTTATGAAGCGAATGAAAGCAACAATACAAATGATATTATTCTGTACCTTTTTAGCTGTTTTGGGAGGATGTGGTGCAGAATCAAAAGAAACGGAATCAAATGAGGTGGCGACTGTCTCTACTGCAGATCCGATCGATGAAATCATGGCGCGACTTACCATTGAGCAGAAGGCAGCACAAATGGTTCAAGGAGCCGTTTACAACATTACCGAAGAAGATATGAAAGAATACGATTACGGAAGCGTACTTTCTACCTACGGAGCTCCAATGGATACAAAGGAGTGGCGCGAAATCATTCTCGGCCTTCAGAAAAGCGCATTGGAGTCGGAGGCCGGGATTCCTTACATCTACGGAAATGATGCTGTGCACGGGGTAAATACTTGCGCCGGAACGGTTATCTTTCCTCACAATATCGGCATAGGTGCCGCTAATGATGAAAGCTTGACCTATCAGATGGGGCTCGCAGTAGCGGATGAAACGAAGCTTGCGGGAGTTCTCTGGACATTCTCACCCTGCGTTGCGACTGCAGAAGATCCTCGGTGGGGCAGAACCTATGAAAGCTATTCTACTGACCCGGAACTGGTAAAAAAAATGGGGAGTTCTTTTTCTAAGGGGTTGATAGACGGCGGCGCACTTCCCTGTGCAAAACATTTCTTAGGAGACGGCAATTCAGTTTATGGAAGCGGTGAAGCTTCGGATGGCATTGACCGCCTAATCGATCGTGGAAATGCAGAATTATCGGAGGCAGAGATACAGGAACAGCTTGGTATCTATCAAACGATGATTGACAGCGGCGTAAAGACAATCATGATTAGTCACAGCAGCCTAAACGGTGTTAAAATGCATGAGAATGCAAAATACATCAAGATGCTGAAAGAAGATATGGGCTTTGACGGTTTTATCATAAGCGATTGGAATTCCATACATAATATCTCCGGCAATAATCTGAGAGAGCAGACAGTCACGGCCATCAATGCCGGAATTGATATGCTGATGGAGGATACTTCGTACGAGGAATGCCGCAAGTATATTGTAGAAGCAGTTGAAAACGGGAATATTTCGGAGGAGCGATTGGCAGATGCAGTAAGAAGAATCTTATCCGTGAAAATGGAGTTAGGTATCTTCGATGATCCGATGATGGATAACCAGAATACCGACAAGGATCAGGCAGGTTCGGAGCAATACCGTGATTTGGCCAGAACATTGGTGGAAGAAAGCCTCGTTTTATTAAAGAATGATCAGGAACTACTGCCGTTTAAAAAAGGCACTCGTATCTTTGTTACCGGACCGGCGGCCGATGATGTCGGCGTACAGTGCGGCGGATGGACGATAAACTGGCGAGGCAAAACAGATGCTGAAAACGGAAGACAGAAATGGATTCCCGAGGGGAAAACAATTTTAGATGGGCTTCAAGCTCTGGCTGAAGAATACGATTTTACAGTGATAACGGATGAAAGCCAGGCATCACAGGCAGACATAACACTTCTATGCTTGGGTGAAAAACCCTATGCAGAATGGGAAGGAGACAGCGGAGACATCAGCATTGTAGGTACACATGCACTTGCAGACAATAAGAAAGCGATCGAACTCGCAGACAGTCTTGGCCTTCCGACGGTTACCCTGCTCGTTGCGGGAAGGAATGTATTGCTGGGAGACTATTGGAAGCAGTGGGATACGGTAGTTATGTGCTACCTGCCTGGCAGTGAAGGAGACGGCATTGCTAATGTTCTCTGCGGTAAGAAAAACTTCCGGGGGACTCTGCCTATGCCATACTATTCGGAAACCGGAGATATCGGAACGGAGAAGGTTCTCTTTCCTGTCGGTTATGGTCTGCAATAAAAGTCATGTTTAAAGGGCTGTATAAACAGCCCCTTTTTTATATATCCATATTCTTCAATAATTCGTCTGTTTCTTCCCTTCTTGGAATGGATGTCTGCGCTCCGTTTCTGGTTACTGCTATGGAGGATGACACATTAGCAAATACTATAGCTTCCTTTTGACTTCTACCTTCTGCAAGCGCCACCGCAAAAGCGCCATTAAAGCAGTCACCTGCTGCCGTAGTATCTACGGAAACCACTTTTCTGGTAGGAAATACTTCTGCCATATTGGCATTTACAAGAAGTGCACCCCGTTCTCCCAATGTAACCAATACATTTTTTACTCCCTTTTGCAGGAGCATCTTCGCACCTTCTATAAAGTCGTCTATTTGGGCTCCGTCACGCCCGCACAGCTTCATAAGTTCTGTCTCGTTAGGCGTAATATAATCCAATTTCGCCAGTATCTCATCGGGCAGTTTCTCCGGTGCCGGTGCCGGATTAAGTATCACCGTCTTACCTAATTCCTTCGCCCTGTTTACCGCATAAAAAATCGCATCATAAGGTATTTCCATCTGTAAAATAACGTAATCGCATTCCTTAATTATGTCGTCATGTTCCCGCAGATAGGAAATATCGCATTCCTGATTGGCACCCGCAACTACTACAATGCTGTTGTTTCCTCTTTCATCCACATATATGCTGGCAGTTCCGGTTTTCTTTGTTTTGCTTCGTTTAAAATAACTCGTATCTACACCGCAAGCAGAAAGATTATCCTTTTGAATATCTCCGAACTCATCTTCTCCTACACAGCCGAGCATCTTCACATCGCCGCCCAACTTTCCTACCGCACATGCCTGATTAGCTCCTTTCCCTCCCGGAATATAAGTAAGCTGCGTTCCGAGGACAGTTTCTCCCACCAACGGCATATTTTTCATCTCAATTACCATATCTACATTCAAACTGCCGATAACCAATATTTTCTTTTTCATTTTCACAGCTATGCTCCTTTTATCTCTATACTTTTCATAATATCTGCGAAACTTTTTTCCTAAATTATTTTCTTATTATTAATCTTACTACTTTTTGTTAGATTGTCAATACATTTTTCTGCTTTACCTATATTTTCATTCGTTTACTAAAAGCTTCTTATTTTATCGCTTCCGTCATCTACGGTCTTTTCTATTCTTTTCACCACCACATAATAATTGAAATCGTCATTTACCTGTACGCACACTCTGTCGCCTGCCTTATGCCCAAGGAGAGCTTTGCCTATAGGCGATTCCGTACTGACTAGTCCTTCTAAGGAATTGCCGCGCATGGTTGTTACAATTTTATAGACTTCTGTGGAACCGTCTTCTTCAAACAGCACTTCTACCGTGTTATCAACACCTATTTCATCCTCTTTCGATTCATCGGATATAATTTCCGCCGTCTTTATCATGCGCTCCAAAAAGCGAATACGGCTTTCATTTTTATTTTTCTCCCGTTTTGCTGCGTAATATTCGAAGTTTTCGCTGAGATCGCCTTGCGCTCTCGCTTCCTTTACCGCCTCCAGGGCTTCCTTGCGTACCACCAGCTTCCTATATTCTATTTCCTCTTCCATTCTTTTAATGTCATTTAACGTCAACTGATTATTCATAATATCCGTTCCCCCTTTTCTTCTTTATTAAACCCGTATACCCCGTATTCTATCTTAAATCATACAAAATAGCAAATATACGATACTTTGTTTTTGAATCCAAAGAAACAGCCGGATGGCCCAAAGACCATACGGCTGTTCCCTCAAAAGAAAATGCGATTTTAAAACATATACCCCTCAAATACTGATACTACTTCTATGCATTATTAAGAAAAGGAGTTGTATTTCTTTTACTATCTTATATTACTACAGCGCATTTGTCCTGATGCTTCCTTGTGCTTTTTTGCATAAAATTGTCCTTTTCTTCCTGAATCTTGTCAAATAATCTCCCGTTCTCTAAAAAGATGGTCGATTATTTCCTCATAGTCGCGCAGCCGTGACGCCTTTTTTATCTTTTTTGCATACTTCTCATTATCCGGGAACATATGAATCATGTAAAACCACAGTTCCTTCATCTTAAACAGAAGATTGACATCGCCGGAAAATGATTCTTTGTAATCTGCATACAGCCTGTCATGAAATGCTTTGAGCGTTTCTTTGTCCATTTCTTTATTTTCCTTTATTCTGCCAATCAGTGCAGGGGTTCTAAGCAATCCTCTTCCCAACATCACACATCCTATCCCGGGAAATTCTTCGCAAAACCGCTCATAATCCTGCTTTGTAACAATATCTCCGTTATAACACAGCGGGTTCTTGCTCGACCGGACCGCATAGGCAAACATTTCTTTATTCGGTTTATTATTATAATAATCCGCCTGCACTCTCGGATGGATAATCAGCTCGTGCAAGGGATATTTATTAAACACTTCAATCAATTTATATAATTCTTCCGGAGCATCTTTTCCTATTCTTGTTTTTATGGAAATCTTTGAATCCACCTCTTCAAATACCTCTTCCAAAAAAGCATTGAGTTCCTCCGGCTTTGCAAGGAATCCTGCGCCCTTTCCCTTCGTTACCACGGTAGCCGAAGGACAGCCGAGGTTTAAGTTTACCTCTTCATACCCATATTTTTCTTTCAATTCTCTCGCCGCCCGTATGAAACGCTCCGCATTGTTTGTAAGAATCTGAGGCACTACATGCATTCCCCTATTATGTTCGGGCAGAACGTCCCGTATTTCCTTGGGATTCAAAGCCCTATTTTGGTTGGGAGACAGGAAAGGAGTAAAATATTTATCGATATAAGGAAAAAATGTATGATAGGCATTTCTGTATATATACCCGGCAATACCCTCTAGCGGGGCAAAATAAAATTTCATGATATGCTTTTATCTCCAGTTCAAATTATTTTTATATCAGCATTTCAGCATATTTATAAGAGTCCGCGGAATTCCCGATAACGGTACCTGCAGCTCTACCGCCCCGATATCATAGGCAGCTTTAGGCATACCGTACACGACACACGACTTTTCATCCTGTCCAATGGTTCTTGCGCCTTTTCTCTTCATGGCTAGAAGTCCTCTTGCACCATCGTAGCCCATGCCCGTCAAAATAATTCCGATGGCTTCGTTTCCTGCCTTCTTGGATACGGAATCGAATAACATATCCACCGAGGGACAATGTCCGCTTATCTTTTCTCCGTCAAAAACCTCGACCTTATACCTGTCTCCTATCTTGTTAACGCACATATGCCGGTCTCCGGGAGCGATTAGGACCTTGCCTTTCTCCACATAATCTCCGTCCTCTGCCTCTTTTACCGTTAAAGAAGTCTGATTATTCAAACGCTCCGAAAATATTCTGGAAAATACCGGCGGAATGTGTTGTACAATTACGATGCCCGGAATGTCTGCCGGCAGCTGCATAAGAATACTGCACAAAGCTTCGGTTCCTCCCGTGGAAGCTCCCATGGCAATAATCCTGTTTTCGGGAAAATGATTGTCATATGCCGTCCGTGCAGCAGTTACCGCATTGTGAGGAGTCACTTTGGAAACTGCCGCAACCTTTATCTTGGCAATCAGTTCCCGTATGAAAACCTGCATATTACCGGAAGATTTATCGACAGGCTTTGCTACAAAATCCACAGCCCCCGCGTCCATGGCGTCAAATACGGCTTTGCTCAAGCTGCTCACTATAATAACCGGAATGGAATACTGAGGAAGTAGCCTGCGAACAAACTCTATACCATTCATCCTTGGCATCTCTATATCACAGGTCATGACATCCGGTTCCCATTCCAATATCTTATCTCTGGCTTCAAACGGTTCCGCTGCCTTTGCCACGACCTTAATGTTTATATCGGTTTCGATTCCTCTTATAATAGCTTCCCGGAATACAATACTATCATCTACGACCAATACCTTAATCTTTCTCTTCATTTTCCATACACCTAAGCTCTATCGGCATAAATAATCTCCGACATAATATTCCGATTAATTTTTCCTGTAA
>JAAYNW010000025.1 GCA_012520655.1 Clostridiales bacterium
AACGGCAACAATAATGTAGGCAGCCTGCCCGGTGGCGAGATATGCGATTGCGAGGATGAATGCGGCTGTGATTGCGAGAATTGATTAGTGAACAAAGGGGAAATGACAGAAACGAATAAGGAGTTGAGAAAAATGAAAGTAATGTTAAAAGACGGAGGCAGTAAAGAGTACGCCTCTCCGATGAGTGTCCTCGATATAGCGGCAGATATCAGCGAAGGTCTTGCAAGAGTGGCATGTGCCGGAGAAATAGACGGTAAGGTGGCAGACTTAAGAACTGTAGTGGAGCAGGACTGCGCACTTAATATCTTAACTGCAAATGATAAAGAAGGAATAAGGGTAGTCAGACATACGGCGTCCCATGTGCTTGCGGAAGCGGTAAAAAGGTTGTATCCGGATGCTAAGTTAGCGATCGGACCGAGCATTGACAGCGGATTTTACTATGATTTCGAACATGAGCCTTTTACCAGAGAGGATCTCGATAAGCTGGAAGCTGAGATGAAAAAGATCATCAAAGAAGGTAATCCATTGGAGAAATTTACGCTTCCTCGGGAAGAAGCGATTAAATTCATGGAGGATAAAGCGGAACCCTATAAGGTAGAGCTTATTCGTGACCTTCCGGAAGATGCGGTAATTTCTTTTTATAGTCAGGGTGATTTCGTGGACTTATGTGCAGGACCGCATCTTATGAGCACGAAAGGAATCAAGGCATTTAAGCTGATTTCCTCCTCGGGCGCTTATTGGAGGGGTAATTCCGATAACAAGATGCTTCAGAGAATCTATGGAACGGCATTTAATAAGAAAGAAGAGCTTGCCGACTATTTGGAGTATTTGGACAATATCAAAAAGCGTGATCACAACAAACTAGGTCGTGAGATGGAACTATTTGCCACGGTGGATGTAATCGGCCAGGGACTTCCCCTGCTGATGCCGAAGGGTGCGAAGATGATTCAGACACTGCAGCGCTGGATAGAGGATGAAGAAGAGAAACGCGGTTACATGCGGACGAAGACTCCTCTTATGGCCAAAAAGGATTTATATGTGATTTCCGATCATTGGGATCACTACAAAGAAGGCATGTTTGTACTGGGAGATGAGAAAGACGAAAGCTCCGAGGTATTTGCGCTTCGTCCGATGACTTGCCCGTTCCAGTACTATGTGTACAAACAGAGCCAGAAATCTTACAGAGATCTTCCCTGCCGTTACGGCGAGACATCCACTCTTTTTAGGAATGAGGACTCCGGAGAAATGCACGGACTTACCCGTGTACGTCAGTTTACCATTTCGGAAGGCCATTTAATAGTGCGCCCTGACCAAGTGGAAGAAGAGTTTAAAGGCTGTGTGGATCTTGCAAAATACTGTATGACGACGCTCGGATTACAGGATGATGTAACGTATCGCTTATCCTTGTGGGATCCGAACAATCAGGATCATTATTTGGGCAATGCCGAATTATGGAATGAAGTGCAGAATATGATGCGTTCAATTCTAAACCATATCGGTATCGAATATACGGAAGAAGAAGGGGAAGCAGCATTCTACGGTCCCAAACTGGATATTCAGGCTAAGAACGTGTATGGTAAAGAAGATACGATGATTACGATTCAGTTGGATATGTTTCTTGCAGAACGTTTCGATATGACTTTTGTAGATAAGGACGGCGAGAAGAAGAGACCATATATTATTCACAGAACTTCTCTCGGCTGCTATGAAAGAACATTGGCATGGCTAATCGAAAAATATGAAGGGAAATTCCCTACATGGCTCTGTCCGGAGCAGGTTCGTGTTCTTCCTATTTCTGAAAAATATGAAAAATATGCGGAAGAAGTGGAAGCGAAGCTGAAAGAAAACGGAGTGCTTGCGACAACGGATAACCGTTCGGAGAAGATTGGATTCAAGATTCGCGAAGCAAGGCTTTCCAAGGTTCCCTATATGCTGGTAGTAGGGCAGAAAGAGGAAGAAGATAAGACTGTTTCCGTAAGAAGTCGATTCGCGGGAGATGAAGGCGTGAAAGCTCTGGAAGATTTCATCAATCAGATTTGCATAGAAATCAGAACCAAGGAGATTAGAAAAGAAGAAATACAAGAAGAAAACAAATAAGTGACGTATATTCTATATTAAAGAATGCCATACTAACCGTGGATATATCTTTTCTGATAGGAGGTTAGAGGATGGCTCAGTTAGATTGTACGGTGGATAGTTGTATTTATAACGATAGCGGAAGCGAATGCTGCTGTAAGGGCGACATTATGGTAGGCGGAAAACATGCACATAAGGAGGATGACACGTGTTGTGAAAGCTTTTCAGAAAGAAGAGGAGATTCCTATACGAGTGCATTAGAACATCCGTGTAAAACGATCAGCATCGACTGCGAAGCGACAAAATGTGTGTATAACAGCAATTATAAATGCTTTGCCCAGCATGTGGATATTAAAGGTAACGGCGCAACCGACTGCAGGGAAACTGCTTGTGCTACTTTTACAGAGAGATGAAATTAGATGGAAGATCTCCGCAAAATATAAGCTTTGCGGAGATTTTTTATCGCATGCCGGCGATTCGTGTCGATTTTATAAAGATAAATTGTTACAAAATTGTAAATTTTATTACATTTCTTACTTTTGCACTTGTATATAAGAAATTATTTCTCTATAATGAAAAAATATAAATAGAATTTTACGGAAATTATAGGGGCTGGTATGAAAAAAAAGAAAATAGCTGCATCAGCTGCAGCCGGAACATTGGCAATATTGGCGATTTGCGGAATTTTTGCCGCAAAAACAGTCTTTGCAGCAGAGGAAAGAATATCTATTACAGAATCGGATAAAGGAACTGCAATACAGAGTAATACGGATAACGAGGCATTGAAAGTCTATAAAAAAGAAATATATAACGATGAAGGATGTACGGTACTTCTTCCGGAAGGATACGTTTCCAGTGAAAGTATAAAAGGACTGTATATTTCGGAACGAAGACCTGTGGATTCCTCCAATATATATTATTCGGTTTCGGAAGGTACGGACGTGGAAGCTCTAAGAGAATCCTTGAATTCCGGAGATAATAAGAGTGAATTGGGAAAGAAGTTTAAAGAAGCATATGGGGCAAATGCGGTTATTCGTTCTTACCAAACTGAGGAGTTGAAAGTGAACGGATGTCCGGCATTTAAAATCAAGCTTTCCTGTGAATTGGATGATATGACGATGGAACAGCTGATATATATAATTGCTGCGGATCAAACCTATACAATCACTTATTCTCAAGCCGCGGATGACGGGCGAATGGAAGAGTTTGAGAAGAGTGCACAGACAATTCGCATGGTTTTTCAAGAGGATAATCAATAAGTGTAATTTAGTGCTTGACATACAGAGGGCTGAATGTTATAGTATATAAGCGTGTGAAATACGCGGATAAAATCAAGCAGAGTATCCACTCTCACCCTGTAGCAAATAGGCTCGCAGGTGTTCATAGTTCAGAATCACGCATTATGCAGTATTTATGCGATGTGGACAGTGAGGATGTACAGTATGTGGATAGTTATGCTATCCACTTTTTTATGCTTATTATTACGAGGAGGGCAAAACCATTAGCGATTTATTGATTAACGAACAGATTAGAGACAAAGAGGTACGTGTTATTGGCGAGAACGGAGAACAGTTAGGTGTTATGTCCGTAAAAGAGGCTCTTAAACTGGCTGAAGATGCGGAACTCGATTTGGTAAAGATAGCACCGACTGCAAAGCCGCCTGTTTGTAAAATTGTTGATTATGGAAAGTTCAGATATGAGCAAGCCAGAAAAGAAAAAGAAGCTAAGAAGAAACAGAAAGTAATTGAAGTAAAGGAAATTCGCTTGTCTCCAAACATTGATACCAATGATTTGAACACAAAGGTGAACGCGGCAAAAAAGTTCATAGCTAAAGGTGATAAGGTAAAAATAACTCTTCGTTTCCGCGGGCGTGAGATGGCGCATATGGCGAGCAGTAAACATATTTTGGATGACTTCGCACAAATGCTCTCCGATATTGCGGTTGTGGAGAAAGCTCCGAAGGTGGAAGGTAGAAGCATGACAATGTTTTTAACTGAAAAGCGCTAGTTCGTACAGTTAAAATAGATAAAATTGATGAAGTATAGGAGGAATCAGATATGCCCAAAATGAAGACAAACAAATCGGCTGCAAAACGTTTTAAATTGACAGGAACAGGTAAATTAAAGAGAAGCAAAGCTTATAAACGCCATATCTTAACGAAGAAATCCGCGAAGAGAAAGAGAAATCTCAGACAGCCGGCTATTACAGATGCAACTAATGTTAAGAATATGAAAAAGATTTTACCATATTTATAAGTCGTAAGGAGGAAAATAAGACATGGCAAGAATTAAAGGCGGCGCTAATGCCAAGAAAAAACACAATAGAGTATTAAAGCTTGCGAAAGGTTACAGAGGAGCAAGATCAAAACAATATAGAGTAGCAAAACAGTCTGTTATGAGGGCTTTAGCAACCTCCTATTCGGGAAGAAAAGAAAGAAAGCGTCAGTTCAGACAGCTGTGGATTGCACGTATCAATGCAGCAGCCAGAATGAATGGTTTATCTTACAGCAAATTCATGTATGGCTTAAAGCTTGCTGAAGTAAATATGAACAGGAAAATGCTCGCTGAACTTGCGGTAAACGATGCTGAAGGTTTTGCGGCATTGGCAGAACTTGCAAAGAGCAAAATCGCATAACATTAATTATTAAATAATTAAATATAAAAAATGATCCCCGGAGCTACTAAAGCCTTCGGGGTTTATTTGTTCTAAGAACATTTTACCATTAATTTGTAAAATTTGAATGATTTCTGTTTATCAACAGGGTATATTCAGTGTATACTATATAAAGCAGCCGAGTGTATGATTAAAATAAATCCATAGATTTTATAGAAAAATAAAAAGTTAAGATGAAAGAAGCGAGGGTAAGACGATGGATGTACTGAGAAACTTGAATCCCCAAAAAGTATTTTACTATTTCGAGCAGATATGCAGGATTCCGCACGGGTCAGGGAATGTGGACAGACTTAGCGATTATCTGGTTGATTTTGCGAGAGAAAGAAAATTAGTATGTATACAGGACGAACTCAAAAACGTAATTATAATAAAGGAAGCGACGTCCGGCTATGAAGACGTACCGCCTATAATCCTGCAGGGACATATGGATATGGTGGCCGTAAAGAAGCCGGAGGCTGATATCGATATGGAAACCGAAGGCCTTGAGCTTAAAGTGGATGGAGACTATATCTATGCGGAAAATACCAGCCTGGGAGGGGATGACGGAATAGCGGTCGCCTATGCCCTCGCAATACTGGATGATGACAGTCTGAAGCATCCCAGATTGGAAATTATTATTACGGTAGATGAAGAAGTAGGAATGGATGGAGCCAGAGGCATAGATGTGTCTATGTTGAAAGGCAAGAGGATGTTGAATCTGGACTCGGAGGAGGAAGGAATTCTCTGGGCAGGTTGTGCGGGAGGTGCTCGAGTAGACTGGGAAGTCCCCGTCACATGGGAGCAGAGGACCGGCAGCACTTATGAAGTGAGTATAAAAGGGCTGCTGGGAGGTCATTCGGGAGCCGAAATAGACAAGGAGAGAGGAAATGCCGACTGGCTGTTAGGGAGACTCTTAGCAGATTTGTGCGAATCGGATGATTTTTCTGTTGCAGCGCTGGAAGGAGGCCTTGCCGATAATGCTATTCCCAGGGAAGCGACGGCAACCATTACAGTGAATTGCGGAAAAGAAAGTGAATTCATAAAAACAGTCAAGAATGCGGAAACGGAAATAAAGCAGGAGCTACAGACGAAGGATCCCGGATTCTTTATTGAAGTGACGAAGCAGGAAAGCGGAGATATTCGCTGCTTGACGAAAGAAGCTATAAAGAAGCTCTCTTATCTGCTTTTCTGTGCTCCGAACGGTGTGCAGGCTATGAGCGCAGATATCGAAGGATTGGTAGAGACCTCTTTGAATATGGGAATAGTCAAATTGGAAGAAGAGGGATTCAAGGTACAGTTTTCCGTAAGAAGTTCGTTGGAAAGTTCCAAAAGAGTTCTGATAAAGAAATTGAAAAGTCTGGTGGAGACGGCAGGAGGGACACAGGAAGTACGAGGTGATTATCCCGGCTGGGCATATCAGGTACATTCGCCGTTTCGTGATATGGCAGTAGATGTGTATAGGAAGATGTTCGGAAAAGAACCGGAGATCCAGGCAATTCATGCGGGCTTGGAATGCGGTCTGCTATCCGCGAAGATACCGGGGCTGGAGTGTATTTCAATAGGACCGAATATGAAGGATATTCATACGACGGAGGAACGCCTTAGCATTTCTTCTACGGAAAGAGTGTGGAATTATGTGTTGGAGATATTAAGCCAGAAATAGAGGAACCAAAAAGCGTTCGGATAAAATGAAGGAGCAAGAACGGGAGAGGATCATGGATTTAAACAGAAAGAATGTAAAAAGTATAAGAGGACTGATTATTTTCACGGCATTCATATGTCTTGCCGTATGGAGGATTGACGTTGTGCTGCAGGGAATATTCTTTGTCATCGGTATTATAAAACCTTTTTTATATGGCGGAGCGATTGCCTTCGTAATGAATATTCCGATGAAGGCAATAGAGAAGAAGCTATTCGGTAAAAGTAAAAGTGCTAGAGCGGAAAAAATGAAAAGGCCAATCAGTATTATGCTGTCGTTTACTTTGGTGGTCCTTGCTTTGGCTCTGGTAGGTGTAATAGTGGTGCCGCAGGTGACGAAGACTCTGATAGAGCTGGGAAATAAGATTCCCCAGTTCTTCATAGAAGTGCAGAAGAAGCTGGAAGATCTTTTTGCATCTCAGCCGCAGCTCTTGTCAATACTTGCGGAATTAGAGCCCGAACAATTGCATTGGGATTCCATAATGAACGGTATTGTAGATTTTCTGAAGAATGGCTTCGGAAATGTGCTTGCGTCTACGATGACCTTTGCATCCAACATTATAGGCGGAGTCGTAAATACATTTATTGCTCTTATCTTTTCTTTCTATATACTTGCGCAGAAGGAAAAGCTGGGAGATCAGATACAGCGCATTATGCAGGCATATTTCAGCGAGAAGGTGTATAACAAAATGATGAAGGTTTTTACTCTGGCGGGAAAGACCTTCAGCAGCTTCATTACGGGGCAGTGTACGGAAGCGATTATTTTGGGTTCCATGTTTGTAGTGTGTATGGTACTTTTCGGATTCCCGTATGCGGTGCTCGTCGGCGTGCTTATTGCGTTCATGGCATTGATACCAATCGTAGGCGCGTTTATCGGTTGCTTTGTAGGAACCTTTCTTATTATGGTAGACGATCCGATAAAGGCAGTCTGGTTTCTCATTCTCTTTATCGTGCTGCAGCAGATAGAGGGGAATCTGATATATCCGCATGTAGTCGGCAATTCAGTGGGTTTGCCGTCCATATGGGTGCTTATGGCCGTAACCTTAGGCGGCAGTTTGATGGGAGTAGCGGGTATGCTCATCTTTATTCCTATCGTGTCTACGGTATACGCATTGCTGCGTGAAGATGTCAATAAGAGGAACGAACATAAAATAGAAGATGTTAAAAATGCAGAATATAAAAAATAAATTCAAAAAAAATAAAAATTTGTAAAATTTATAGTTGATTTTATGACGCATAGCATATATAATGATTATTGCGTCTCGGGGTGTGGCTCAGGTGGTAGAGCGCTACTTTAGGGAAGTAGAGGCCGCAAGTTCAAGTCTTGTCACTCCGATTACAGCAAAATCAAGGGAAAACGGTTATTTCAGGTTTTAGAAATAACCGTTTTTTATTGATTTCTAACAAATTTCTAACAAATGGGGATTTTGCTTATTTTCTTAAAAGTAATATAGGAGATATCCTGAAGAAGAAAATTAAGTATTAGAACTGTCTTTGCGATGAAGGCTATTTACCCATTCTACTAATTTTTCGGTTTTATATTTATCACTTTGAATGAATTACTTTCTGAGCGGCCAATATGTTATATTCAGTCAGGAAAGGCAGGTAATATGTTTCCTGGAAAGATATTGGAAAATAAACTTTTATACTGCTTCGAAAAAATAGCATCTGACAAAAACACACCATCGGTGTATAATGTTTATAGATAAAAAAATAATAAAAGAGCGAAAATTATCATGAACAATAGATTATTAAAATCAATAGTTATTGGACTGGTGCTGGCGGTTACACTGGTTAGTGTAAAACCCGAAGTTGTATATGCATATACACAAGAAGAACTAATACAAATGTATGATGAAGAATTGAGAAAAAGTGGAATAGATCCAGAAACTACACGAGCAAGAACTCCAGAGGAAAGATATAAAAGCATTGGTCAAATAGCGCTAGAGAATGGTTATGATATACCGGCTCTACACCAAGGGCAAAATAACAATAATACTTCAACAACTGAAACAGAAAAGCCAAAACATACTCATAAATACAGCACTAAGGTTTTGAAAGCTCCTACTTGCACCGAAGAGGGTGAAGTAGAGTACAAGTGCGAATGTGGCTATTCTTACACTGAAAAAACCGATAAGCTGGAACATAAGTATGAAGAAAAAATCACAAAAGAAGCTACTTGCGAAGAAGCAGGAGAAAAGACTTTTACATGTACATTATGTGGAGATACAAAAACTGAAAAGATACCCGCGCTGGGGCATGTGGAAGGTCTCTGGGGTGTTACCAAAGAACCTACCTGTACGGAAGATGGCGAGAACGCTCTCTATTGCAAGAACTGTTCAAAAATCCTAAAAACGGAGGTGATTAAAGCAAAAGGACATACTGCAGGAGAGTGGGTGGAAGAAAAGAAGCCTACCATGATTTCCAAAGGCTTATTGGTACAAAGGTGTACGGTGTGTAATGAAATATTAGAAGTAAACAGCATCCCAATAGCCATGACTGGATGGTATATAGTAATCGGCAGTGTAGTATTGGCAGGAGCGCTCTTCGTTATCGTAAGGAAGATTAATAAAAAATAATTACAGTATAATCTTTTTAACTCATAACATTTGAAGAACCGTTTCAACAAATTGCTCTTCTGTTTCCAATATATGAAATGGGGCGTATTCTCCGAATACTTCTTTGCTGCTAATAGTTAATATTTGAACATCAGAGTCAAGCATTTTCCTGCTAAGAGAAGAAACCAGTGAAGCCAGAGCCGGACCATATTTTGATTCTACGGCAATGCAACCTTTTTCATTAAATTTCTTTGCTATTAGGTAACACATAAACATTTCCTTTCCGGTATCTTTTTAATTTATTATTTTACTAATCTAAGAATATGTTAAGCATATAATTTTTGTCAATGCAAATACTTGCGTTATTTAGGTAAGTCTGATATTAATCCATATATAAGTTAAAATGCAAACGTAATAAATCAAAACCAGTAGCCATTGTAGTGCTGGTTTTTTTACGTTAAAAAATCCAAAAACCCGGAGATGCGCGATATAGCTATGAGCAGATAAGATATATCACAACTACGACAGGCAATGGACGGCAGTAGAGCTGGCGGCCGAACAGCCTTGAAAATAACTGACCGCTGTGGATTAAGGGTGAAAGAAATCGCAAGACAGCACTCTGATAGGATTAATACCGAAAAATGGGTGTTAGAAATCAGAGAAGGAGCAAAAGGTGGCAAGTCATGTGCCTATAAGGGAGCGGGACAGGGCCTTCTTTGTTAATCTCAAAGCAGCAACGGCAGGAGATTATGTAACACACGGATATAAAGAGGACAGTTTAAATCAGGGCATCCGGTGAGCAGTCTCGAATCCGTCCGGTAGTAGGAAGGATATAGCCGAAAGCAAGGGGGCTTGTGGAAAGGGGAAGGGGTACAGCTACGATGATATAGTATCTGACAAAAAAACAACATTGGTATATAATGTAAATATTTAAAAATTTGTGAAACCTTTCCAACAAATATATACTGAAGCCTATATGGGGGGAGAAAAATTGGCATTGCATAGTTAGCACAAATTGTTTACTATTATAATAATATTAATTTAATAGTTATAATCCAAATATTAATAATACAAAAAGAAAGGCGGAGGAAATATGTGGGTAAGAAGTGAATTAAAAGAAAGAGCGAAATGGGTTTTAAAGCAGTGTTATTGGAAGGCGGTATTGGTCAGCCTCATACTTGCTGTTATAACAGGAAATGTATCAGGCAGCTCGGGAGGAAATTACAGGCAAGGTCAAAAATTTAAAAATGAAATAATAGAAAACGGAGGAGCCGAATATCTGATTTTGTTTTTAACGACAATTGCTGTGTTTATTTTGGCTGCAGCAATAATAGGAATCGTAGTGGGAGTCTTCATTTTTAATCCGTTGGAAGTAAGTATAAGAAGATTCTTTGTTATCAGCAGAGTACAGCCGGCAGAATTAAACGAACTCGGTTTTTGTTTTAAGAACTCTTATATGAACATAGTAAAAGTACAATTTTTAAGAAGTTTATTTAACTTCTTATGGTATCTGTTGTTGATTGTTCCCGGGATTATTAAGTGCTATGAGTACCGTATGATTCCTTACATATTGGCGGAGAATCCGGAGATGGACAGCAGCGAAGTGTTCCGGCTCAGCAAGGATATGATGTATGGAGAGAAGTGGAATGCTTTTGTATTGGACTTGTCCTTTTTGGGATGGAATATTTTGAGCCTGTTTACTTGCGGCATTTTGTCAATATTTTATGTTAATCCCTATCAAAACTTAACAAATGTGGAATTATATGATGTGTTGAAGAACAAACTTTTCAGTTCTGCAAATGAACAGAATGCAAGATAAAATAGTTGTACTGTGCGGTAAGCCAAACAGGGACTGGGAAAGCGGTAATAAAAATGATAGACAAAGACAAATTTCATGTTCTTAATTATGTAAAAAAAGAGGAATATACCGGAAGCATGGAAGGTATGCGCTATATGCTTAAAAAGAAAGAAACGGGAGAAACTCTTAAGTTAGAGGCTGTCATCTGGCCGGAACCTTTCGGATACGCGAAAACACCGGAGAATAAAAAACAGCGTATGGAGTTTGATCTTAGTCAGGCAGGGCTGGAGGAAGCAGTAGATTGGTTGAACGGGCAACATGAGCAACAGAAGGCCTTATGGAGCGTCATAAGATAAAGCTGATAAAACCGTCATAGGACAATTTACCGAGGGGTTGTAAGAAGGGGTGAAAGCGGATTTGAAAAATAAGGATAAAATGATTAATGGAAATAGTATCGGAAAAGGAATCGGATTCCCTGCAAAATGGCTGCAAATACTTTGTATAGCGGCAGCATTTGTTGCGATGCCGGTGTATATCGTCGCCCGGTTATTATTTAAGATAGCGATTGTAAGGGATAATACGATTAGATTTCCGGAAAATCCTGCGGTAAGGTATATATTTGACAGTGCGTATCAGACAATAAGGACGGTTAAGAACAACAAGAGACCGGATGCTGCGGAAGAACAGGGGAAAGGCTTTGATTGCTTTAAACGGGAGATTGAAAGCGGAAAAACCTGGTTTCTTTCGCAGAACCGGGATAGGATTACGGTAACGAGCTATGACGGATTGAAGCTTGTGGCGTATTATCTTCCTGCGGCGAATGAATCCGATAAGGTAATGATATTGATGCATGGGTACCGGAACGATGGATTTGGTGATTTCAGCGGTTTGGTGGAATATTATCACAGCATGGGTTATCATCTCCTCGTGCCGCATCAGAGAAGCCATGGGGAAAGCGAAGGAACTTATATTTGCTATGGTGTAAAAGAGCGTTATGATTTAAAACAATGGACAGAATATATCGTTAACCGTTTCGACGGAAATTGCAGCGTTTATTTATCCGGTATATCTATGGGAGGAGCGACGGTACTCATGGCGGCAGGCTTGGAACTGCCTGTTCAGGTAAAAGGAATCATCGCGGACTGCGCCTTTACATCTCCTTGGGATATCTTCGCTCATGTTATCAAGAAGGACTATAATTTGCCGAAGTTTCCGTTTTTATATGCGGCGGATTATATATCCGGGAAGAGAGCGGGATTTCGCTTTAAGGAATGCAGCACTGTCTCATGCATGAAGCGAAACAAGATTCCTGTGCTTTTTATTCATGGAGGCAGAGATACATTTGTACCGACCGAGATGGGCTATAAAAATTATGAAGCCTGTGCGGCACCGAAAGAGATATTGATAGTGGATCAGGCTGCACACGGGACGAGCAATCTGGTAGAACCGGAAGTTTACCGGAGAACGGTAATTGAATTTATGGAGAAATGGTCAGATGGAAATTAAGGAACTGATACGCTTTATCGGATTAATCGAAAAATTGAAGTGCAATACAAGGCATTCGTGGACGTCTAGCGGAAGAAAGGAAAGTGTAGCGGAACATAGCTTTATGTTAGCTGTTATGGCGTATTTGGTAAAAGATGCATTTCCGGACGTGGATATAAATAAAGTGATTGTTATGTGTCTTTTGCACGATTTTGGAGAGGCTGTGACCGGAGACATTCCTTCCTTTGAAAAGACGCAAAGCGATGAAAGCACGGAAGAGGAAGCGATTGCCAATTTGCTGAAGGAATTGCCTGAAAAGCAAAGAAAGGAAATGACCTTATTATTTCAGGAAATGAAAGAAATGAAAACTCCGGAAGCGAAATTATGCAAGAGCTTGGATAGAATGGAGGCCGTATTGCAGCATAACCAGGCATCTATAGAGACGTGGCTGCCGTTGGAATATGATTTGCAGCTTAGCTATGGGGAGAAAGAAGTAGCATTCTCTCCTTACCTTATGGCTTTAAAGGCGCAGCTGAACGAAGATACGAGAAGGAAAATAGAAAATGGATATTAAGTGTATTGCACTGGATCTGGACAGAACAACCTTGAATGCGGCAGGGAGGCTATCCGTGGGGAACAGAGAAGCGTTGGAGCAGGCGATCGGCAGAGGAATACATATTGTCGTGGCCAGCGGGCGCTCTTTTTATACGCTGCCGGAAGAAATCAGAAGATTTCCGGGGATAGAATATGCGGTGACGGGAAATGGTGCGGCTATGTATCATATACCTTCTGAAAGCTGTCTTCACAGGCATTTGCTTGCGGAAGAAGATGTGCTTACCATTATGGAAGTGACGGAAAAAGATTCCGTTACTTATGAAGCCTTTATTGATGGCACTGCCTATGCGGGAAAAGAATACATAGAGAATCCGCAAGTGTTCGGTGCATCTTCCCAAATCGCGGAATATGTAAGGATGACAAGACGTCCCGAAAAGGATATTAATTCTTTTATAATGGAAAACAGAGCTAAGCTCGAAAGTATAGATATTATTGTAAATGATGAAAATAAGAAGAAAGATATATGGGAGCGGGTGAAGAAGCGAACTAATAATGTTTACATAACTTCATCCACGCCACATCTTATTGAAATTTCTCATAAAAATGCGGGAAAACATTCCGGCATTGCATATTTTATAGATTTATTAGGATTAAAAAAAGAAGAAGTGGCGGCCTTTGGAGACGCCGATAACGATGTGGACATGTTATTGAATGCAGGCTATGGAGTCGCTATGGAGAATGCTTCCAAAGACTGCAAAGCGGCAGCAGATTATGTGACAAAGAACCATAACGAGGATGGAGTAGCGTATGGATTGCGCGAAATATTGCAAGTGATAGACTGAGATTGACGGAAGAAGGACGTATGAAGACGGGAAAAAGTATGGAAATAAAGAGGACTGATTCAAAAGCAGGCAGAAAAGTAAACGGCAAAAAGTATGATAAAGGTTCGAAAAGAGAAGAATATAAGTATAAGGCAGATAAAGAACGAAGTAAAAAAGGAAATAGCCGCTGTGAAGCGTTCGGAGAGTGTGGCGGCTGCCAAATGATAGATATGCCATATGAGGAGCAGCTTAAACTAAAACAAAAAGAGTGCGCCAGCCTGTTAAAGCCCTTCGTAAGGCTGGAAGGCATTATCGGTATGGAAGAGCCGGAGCATTACAGAAATAAAGTGAATGCAGCTTTTACCCATGACAGGAAGGGCAAGCCGTTATCAGGCGTATATAAAGAAGGGACACACTATATCATTCCGGTGGAGGAATGCCTGCTCGAAAATAAAAAAGCCGATGAAATTATCGGTTCTATCAGAGAGTTGCTGCCCTCTTTTAAAATAAAGACATATGATGAGGATACAGGGTATGGACTCCTCCGTCATGTGATGGTACGGGTAGGGCATACGAGCGGTCAGATTATGGTGGTGCTCGTGCTCTCATCTCCAATCATGCCTTCCAAGAACAACTTCGTAAAGGCGTTGCTTAAGCTTCATCCGGATATTACTACTATTATAGTAAATGTGAACGACCGCAAAACAAGCATGGTACTTGGAGATAAAGAACAGGTGATATACGGAAAAGGTTATATAGAAGATACTTTGAACGGCAAATCCTTCAAGATATCCCCCAAATCCTTTTATCAGGTTAATTCCGTGCAGACGGAGAGGCTCTATGGCAAAGCGATAGAATACGCCGGACTGACAGGGAGGGAAACGGTACTCGATGCATATTGCGGCATCGGGACCATCGGCATAATGGCTGCCGAAAAAGCCAAACAGGTAATCGGTGTAGAGCTTAACAGGGACGCTGTAAAGGATGGCATAATAAATGCAAAGCAAAATAAAATATCCAATATCCAATTCTATCAGAAAGATGCCGGCGAATTCATGGTTCAGCTGGCAGAACAGGGAACACAGATAGATACCGTATTCATGGATCCCCCCCGCGCAGGCAGCGACGAGGTATTTTTGAATTCCCTATCCGCCTTGAAACCTAAGAAAATAGTATACGTTTCCTGCAACCCCGAAACTTTGGCAAGGGACCTGAAGTACTTGGTAAAGAAAGGCTATAAGGCGGCGAGAGCTGTGGCGGTGGACATGTTTCCTTTCACGGGGCATGTGGAGACGGTAGTATTGATGTCAAAGGTGAAATAGTAACCACTGAAGAATGCCTTAAAATAAAGGTTTTCTTGAGGATTACGATTTTGCTGACCATAAAAGAGACCAACGCTATTGTCTGCTCGGAAACATATCTGTTCGGAAAATGTTCCTGTTGGAGCGTAGTTTTGAAGATATGCTATGTATAAAACGTAGGGTTGTAGCTACGGGATAGATGACAAAAGTCAATGCAACTTGCATATAGTATTTGCTAATAGAATAGAACTGAAAACGAGGCATTACAGATAACTCATAAATCTGTAATGCCTCGTTTTACTGTTCATCAAGCGAAATAATATTATTGTTTGTCAAGCCATTCGATGAATTGTTCTTCGGTAATAACACCGGATTTGAATTCTTTTTTCTTAATGGGTAAGGCGTTTTTGAAATTTTCATAGTCTTCATTTACCTTTGCGTCCTCGATGTTGCGGCGACTACGTGTACTAAGTCTGTTTCGGGTTGTAATTATTTTTTTCTTTAATTCATCCTCATTAGAGAGTTTGCGGTGTGTTCTTTGCGCACCGTCGATTTTACATGTAGCCTTGGTGTTAAAAGGACTCACGCGGTCGCAGTATTTGGTGTCGGAGCGTTCCGAAATAAAATATTTCCCACAGTTCTGGCATTTCAGAAGATTGCAATTGTGAGTGATTAAGAAGTGTAAGGACGCTATGCAGGCATCTTCTACAGTTTCACATTCGTAAGTGGTGAGTGGAACATCGTAGATTTCATTCTTTGCAGCCACAAATCCACGCATCATTCGTTCTAATGGTGATATATCTTCATTTTCTTCTATAAAATCCTCTACACATTTATCTTCCTGTCCTTCCTTCATAACCAAGGTGTAGTGCATGGCCGGAAGACTTAATCCTTGCGATTCCAAAAAGAACATAAAACAGGATTCTTCAAAAAAGCTTTTATTTTCAATTCCTAAATCCACGTATTCCTTCAACTGAACAAGAAAGTAGGAATCAGATGTGATTCCCTCACAAGTGTCTCCGGCAGCCTGAATAAAAGGATGATT
>JAAYNW010000002.1 GCA_012520655.1 Clostridiales bacterium
AGATTCCCACTACATTGAGAACAGAAAGAAATATGAACTCCAATACAGTCATCTCATCGAGTTTTACTCGCATTTTACAAAACAGCCGGTAAAGTATTACTAAAATAGATGCATATAATATCATAAGAACTATATGTGCAATACCTGTATGTAGAAATATTTTTTCTAATACATCCGGCGCGTTCGTGTCAAGCACTGTATCCATTCTTTTAATCAACAGCTGATGGAAACTATCAGCTATCAAAAATGTCATTGTATGTAAATTATATAAGAACAATAACAGGAACACCGGCTTTTCCCACTTACATAGCTTAAAAAGCGTACAGTATATAACACTTACAAAAAATACCGGAATATATCTGGCGTATGCGGGTACTCCAATCGCATCAAGTACCAGCAGATATATAACGATTCCGCAAACCGGAAATACCTTTCTTCTATCGTGATTACGCTCAATTAATTCATTCCATAGGTCTATAAAAACTAATGCAAGCATTACTGTCCGAAATAATGCCGATACTTCTGCAATCATTTCACACGTATGCTCTGTCATACCAGTCGTTCTCTCTTTCTAAGATAATTCATATAGGCATTCAAGAAATCTTGATATCTATATTTTGACATCATGAGTATTTCATCACCCTTTACCGTAACTGCAGTCCTATCGTACTTTAAGACATAGGTGAAATTAACAATGAATCCCTTGTGAATTCGAAAAAAGGAATCGTTAAGTTCCGTCTCCAGATCATTCATTGTGCCATAATACTCCAGTTTCTTACCGTCCTTAAAATGAATTAAATTCTTTCGATTTGCACTCTCCACATACAAAATATCCGATATAGAAATCATATGTGTTTTTCCGGCACTTTTTATTGCTACAACATGGTCCTCTTTGTTATAACTTTCAACAAATTTTCTGGCTCTCTTATACACATATTCAAACACTGCATCATCTACCGGTTTGACAAGATAATCAAACGCACTGACCTCAAATGCCCATCCCATATATTCCTTATACCCGGTTACAAAAACAATTAACGGCAAGCTTCCAAAAGGCGCAATTGCATTATCCTCCTGCTTTGCCCGTAAAAGCTCAACTGCTTCCATTCCGTCAATTCCGGGCATCTCTATATCAAGAAAGATAAGATCAAATGCGCGCATCTCATCGAGTGTCATATCACCGGCACTTGAATATGTGGTAATACTATCCATATTCCCCTGTAATTCTATTTTCTTTTGTATAAATTCTATTGCATTCTTCTCGTCGTCGCATATCGCTATATTCATCCGAATCACCCATAACTATTATCGGATACTTTGGGTGTTTTGTGCATCATCATGTAGTCAATGGACATATTTGGGGGGTGAATAGATATGATTTTTATATTCAGTCAATCCTCTCGCTTCCCCAGAAGAACAAAGCAACTGTTCCGGGGCCGGTATGACTTCCGATAGTTGTTCCTACATAATTAATTTCTACCTTCCCATTCAACTTCTTAAATCTTTCTTCTATTAGCCTCGCTACAGCCTCAGCATCTTCTATGCATCCGGACTGTGAAATATAGCACTTACCCGAATAATCCAGACCGTTCTCCGCACATTCTACCATCTTATCTACAATTGCCTGAATAACCTTTTTCTTACCTCGGAGCTTGTATCGAGGTATAAGTCTTCCCTGATTATCCATATTTAACAGAGGACAAATATTTAATACCGTTCCTATAGTTCCTGCCGTCTTCGATATTCTGCCTCCTTTTATATAGAAGGATAGGTCCGTAGAAAAGAACCAGTGATGCAGCTTAAGCTTATTCTGTTCAATCCATATATGCAATTCATCAATATCCTTCCCGTCCTTTCTCATCTGTGACAAGGTATCCATAATAAGCCCATAGCCGGAAGATGCGCCTAATGAATCTACAATATAAATTTTTCTCTCCGGATATTTTTCATGCAAAACTGCTTTTGCAATATTTGCAGAATTAATAACCCCGCTTAATGCGGAAGACAGACATACATGCAGAATGTCATAGCCTTCTGCAAGAAAGCTTTCAAAATATGCTTCAAATTCATCTGCATTTACCTGTGAAGTCTTGGTGTCAGCTCCTCGCGCCATCCTGTTATAAAATTCCTCAAACGGCATACTCTGTCCCAGGTCATCACTATATGTTTGTCCATCCATTTCATAATGAAAGCAAATATAATGGACATCTATTTCTTCAAAATGTTCCTTGGTTAAATCAGCGGTAGAACAACAGCTTAAAATATATTTATTCATGATTATCCCTTCCAAGAGTTATGAACTCCTTACCTATTGGCTATAAAAAATATCATATGATTATACTGTTACAAATTGTAACACTAATCAATTATTTCTTCAATGCAAAGCCATTTTTTCAGGCGCTCAATACTCGCCGGATTAAGCAAGGAATCATAGATTACCGCAGTTAACTTGTATTTTTTACTTTTTTCTTCAAAAGATAGGAAATGTTTTTGGAAAAATGAGACAAATAAAAGATAGTAATAGATAATTTATTCATAGAGGTACAGTATGATATCTCCATGGCAGGGGCTTCTTAACTGCCATTACTCTCTTTCTATTTACAGCCACTTATTCCACAGGATGAGAGGTGTTCTACAATCTCCTCATCCTTCACAGGCGCCTGACCAATCCAGCTCATAGCTTCATTAATATCAAAAGTTTTTGTCCCATCCTCATTTACAAAAAGAGGAATACCAATTCCACTATGTGCTTTTACATCATCAAAAATCGGATCATTATCCCTCATATGAAGAAATTCCTTGAGCTTTGTAGTGTCTTCGGTTATCTCCACATACTCTGCTTCAAAGCCTCTGGCCTTCTGTATTGCTTTATAATTTCTGCAATCAATGCATATCTCTGCTCCGTAAACTTTCATCATCTATCCTCTTATTCTGAATACATACTCATCCTCCACGAGAGGAATCGTCTTTTATCTTCACAAATAATTACAAATTAAGCCCCTTGTAAAATGCATAGATTCCGGTCTAAATTTTATCCATTTATTACTTACAGATCAATCTAATATCTTAATTGTCACTATATTTATATTTCTTAAGCCTACTACCTGTAACCACACACAGTACTGTACCTACTACACCAAGGATGAACATCATTAATGCTGCTCCCGAACCTTTCCCTGCTCCGAACAATACTGTAAGCGGTGCCGAGTCAATATGCTTTGCCATAAACGGTTCACATACTTTATCGACCATAAATCCACCCCAAAACAAACCTATTGGTATGGTAAAGAACTGAAATGTATTTCTACAGGCATATACTCTTCCCTGGAGCTCGACAGGAGTCGTATTGCGCATAATAACATCCAAATTTGCACTCATAATAGGAACAAGAATCCATCCAACGATTTGTCCCACGCACCAAAGGATAGGCGATCTTGCAAATGCCAGCAGAAAATTCTCTGTTCCAAGTGAGATAAGCATTGTAAGGTATACTACTCTTACTCTGTTCTTAGGTTTTGGCATAAAGGATATAAGCACGCTTCCAACAGCCATAGCAATTCCGGCAAATGACGTAACAAGTCCAAGTACTGTAGTTCCTCCTCTTGGCGAAGGAATTACAAGTCCGGGCAAAACGGCATCAAATGCAGACGCAGTAAAATTCACCCCCGACATAAAAAGAATCAAAGTAAGTATCATAGGTGTCTTCTTCAAAAATACAATGCCTTCTTTGGCAAGCAGAAGAATGCTTTCTCTCTTTTCTTTACTTACATCCGGTATCCTGATGCAAGCAGCCAGCGCTACAAAAGCTACCATAAAACTGCATACGTCCAAGCCGATAACTACATCAAGACCTGCCAAGCCGTACAGAGCCGTTGCAATAAGCGGATTCAATATCGATATCAGCGATCTGGATAATGACTGAAGTCCACTTGTTTTCTGATAATCGTCCTTATTAACGATAAGTGTCATTGCAACTTCTGATGCCGGCTGCTGAACCGTATTCATCAGGCCGGAAAATGCATTGATTGCATAAAGATGCCACACTGCTAAATTATCTGTTTTGTAGAGAATAAATACCGCAACCGTACATACAGCAGCCAAAGTATCACATACAAGCATCGTCTTCTTTTTATCAAAACGATCCGTTAGTACACCTGCAAAAATGCTCATTAGGACATATGGTACATATGTGCAGATTGTAAGAGCTGCAGTGCTTAATGCTGAACCGGTTTTCTCATACAGCCATAGCGTTAATGCAAAAGCAGTTATGCTGCTTCCAAGCTGCGACAAACTCTGAGTACTCCAAAGAATATAAAAATTTCTCAATTTATTGTTATGTAGTTTATTCATTTCTTTGCTCCTTTTTAATTAAATTTATTTTAGAAGCAAAGCTTGAGGATTATGAACTTTCTCCATTCCTCCATACAGTCTCCTCAGGCTCTGCATGGAGCATTTGCAATGCAAAGAATCATTTATTTCTTCCTCCTTTACTTTTAAATATAATTGGTATATCAACTCAAGTTCTGTCCCTTTTCAAAAAATGCCTTCTTTATCATTTCATATACTGTTATTTTACTACAATCTTATTCACTTTGTCTCTTCCTGATAAAATAATTTTCCTGTATCGCTGCAAATGTAGCAATACAGCAAACAAACATCGCACTAACTTTAAGCTCGTAAACATTCAAAGTAAGCGGCAATAAAAATAGTACAAATCCTGTCATCTTATTAGCAATAGAATGTATTGATATGAATTGTTTACAAATAATAAAACCCATGATGATATTGGTAATCTTAATCGCAGCAATTATGACGGCCCACAACCATATACTCATCGGGATATTTATAACCGGCAATATTTTGCATGATGCCACCAGAATAAAAATCATATCTGCAGCCGTGTCAAACTTTGCACCAAATCTGCTCTCTTGCTTAAGTTTTCTCGCAACCGCCCCATCAATCATGTCAGTAAGGCCAGCAGCAAGATACAAGCAAAAAAATTCCCGACTAATTACTGGGCAGGGAATCATAAGAATGCTACAAAGTATGCGGCCGCCGGTTAATACATTAGCCATGATTATTCTGTCTCCTTTTCAAATTCCACTGTCTCTTCCTTCATGGATATCTCACCTGATTTTATTAAACGTATATTTATGCCTTCTCACCATTCCTTTTTAGTAATTGCAGATACAAGTGTTCTCTCATTCTCTCATTCACCTCATCGGCATATTCACTACTTCAAAACCTTTCTAATCTGCTTATCCGTTGCTATCGGATAAATCTCATGCATGTGACTGACAATCTTCTGCCATGAGTCCTTGGGAGCCTCCTTATAGTTGGAAGTCACCAAATCATATCCCCACAGATGCTCCGGAGCTGCATAGGCTGCAACATTCCACCCGTACGCCTGTCCTTTTTTGTTCTTGCGTCTTCTGAAATCACAGTTACATAGATAAATCTGCATCATGAGAGTTGTGATTGCCCCATCAAAGCCCTTTTCTCCTTCTTTACCAAAGCCGGCCAGCTTCTTAAGATCATTGGACAGAATCTCAGAGTCAACTCTTTCCTCTATGAAGTTTATCATAATTTTCTTATGCTTGTTCGAAGCTTTGCCGTCCTCATAGAGAGCGTCAAAATCATATCCTTCTCTGCGATAATTGGCAAATACCGGTAGCCATTCTATCGAAATGAATCCTGCCTTCTTATCAAAGAACTTACCATAAGCAACCTTACCGCTACGTGCAATAACCTCTCTCCAAATCCAAGGATCCACCGCCGGATCTTCACACCACCAATACCCCGGAGCTGTGCGTTCTTCAAGTGAAAATCCCGGGATCTCGTTCTTGAAAAGAGGGAGGAACCCAACCTCATTTATATATTCAATTGCCTCATCTACTGTATGAATGCACTCGGGATCATTCCAATCCACCCCGTACATAATCCATGTTCCACTCTCGTTTGCCATTTAGATCACCATAACCAATGTTCCTACCCCAATCAGAATGCATCCAATTAAAACTTAATCACCTTTGGCTCCTCTGTGAAAGTATAGAATGTAGCTGTCGCATCCTCAAAATAAAGAACCTCTGTATTGTCGTCTTCTGCCGAGTACATAGCTTGAAGGCCTGGGTAATTATCGAGCATGTGCTTCTTCGCTTCTACTCTGTCGTCTCTTATAAGCTTACCTTCTACACGTACCCATTTTCCTTCTGTATAGCCACATATTTCAGCCTTAGGATTAGCCTGAAGCTGCTTTGATACTTTCTTTATTTTGCCTGTCTGGATGTAAAGCTTTCCTTCAAAAATATCTACTGTTCCAAAAGGACGAACTCTAGGCTGATCGCCCTCTACTGTTGCCAGATAATAAGTCTCACACTTCTTTAAGAATTCATATACTTCCTGCATTTTCATTTCCTCCAATTCCTTTTTAATATAGCTTTACCCCTGCTGACAATAAAAGTAATCTACTTTTGTCATTACTGTATAATCTCGTACTGCATCAGCTCATACTTAAGCTTGCAGCCTTCATATATCTCCTCAGGCAAAAGTGCTCTTGCAACCAGCTTCAAGTCTGACGAATCTATATCCGTCCTTTTTAGGTTGGCATAGTCACCGTCAATCGAATTTACTTCATAAAACCATGTTTCCATTACTCTAAATCATCCTCCCGGGCAATCATAGGTCACTTACCCTTCATGCCATTTATTGCATATACTACCATTAGTTTATTACAGCTGCAACTTTTGTCAATAAAAATAGCTGATTTTAAACAGTCGAACCATGTAAATCCTGCCTTGTTTCTGGTGCGCATATGACATTGTAGCTCCGCTCTTTTTCAATTAACTCCAGCCCTTCCACACATCCGGCTGATAACCCAGTGTCGAAAGCTTTCCGTTTCTTACAACCGGTGTCTTGATAACCTGCGGATTCTCCAGTATCTTTTCAAGCTTATCATCTTCTGAGATATATTTAATAAGCGCAAGAAGGTCTTTATCCTTTCCATCCCAATTAATCATATTCTCCGGGCCGCCATTGGCCTGAGCTACAGAATTAAATTCACCCTTGCTCATGCCTTTTTCCTTCATATCTATAAACTGATACTTTATACCACGCTCTTTAAAAAAACGTTCAGCCTTCTTGGTATCATTGCACTTCTTCGAGCCAAAAATTTGCATATTCATAATCCTCCTAATTCATTGAAGTATCAAATCTTCACAAAATCTATCTATGATGGTATCCATCAGTTATCGCATGATGACATGTTATAGACAAAGACATTTTCTTAGCCTGATACAGCCAAAGCAACATAAAGTTTAAATTGAAACAACATCACAGAAATATCTGCGTTTTAAAGCCACTGTTTCCATTTTGTTCGAAATGAATCCCCCATGAATGATAAGAAACAATCTGTTTTACTACTCGAAGCCCAATCCCATGCTCCCCCAGCTTTTCAGCCGAGGCATGATGCTTCCTGTTTAGCTTCCTGAATAGTTTATTCTCCGCACCGACTCCATCATCCGAAATGCAGATAACATGCTTTTTCTTCTTTTCTATTTTTCCAAGAAATATGTGTATGATGCAGCCCTCCGGATTGTGACGGATTGAATTACCGATCAGGTTCTCAATCATTCGGGAGAAGAGCTCCTCATTGGCTTTCACTGTAACATCTCCAAGCCCTTCCTCAATCTTAAAGTCAAATTCATACTGCTCATCGGAATTTCGATTGATGATATCTGCCACGACTTCTCGCAAACTTGCTGCTACTGAAAGACGCTTTTTCTCATAGCAGCCCATTCCGTAATCCAATTTGCTGGATGTGTTTAGATTCGCAATCAATGAGCATATTTTGAGTCCCTGCTTACTAATCAGCCGTGCCCTCTCTGCATTTTCTTTATCTTCCGGTTGCCGGCTGATACTGTCCGCATTCCCGATGATTAGTGTTAGCGGTGTGCGGATATCATGGGATACACCGGCAATCCATTCTGTTCTCTCCGCTTCCTTTTTCAAAGCCCAATTTCTTTGAATGAACAGCGGAATCAAGAACAGCACAAGAGCATTCATCAGAAAAAGAATCGGCAGCTGTTGAAACAGCATTGCCCTAATCTGCCCCATGTCATATTCCAAGGTATACTTCCAGACAGAGTCTCTTGCCCCTCCGATTACCAGCAAGCCTTTCTCGGTCACATAGGTACGTACCGGATAATCGTCCAGATAATACCGGGTAAACCGTGCGACATCCTGAAGTGTATATTCATGCTTTAGATTTTCCGGTAGCCTCTCACTCCATATGATATTGCCATCATTATCAATAATCATCGCAAACAGATCCGCCTGTTCCAAGACAACCCTGCCTTCATCTGTTATAAAATATTTACCTTTATTTTCATATATGCTGTTCATCAGCTGAGCTTCGCTGACAGGCATGACATTTTTCCATTGCCCCATCATGTATAGGAAAATGGCACCGTTGCAGGCAACCAATATTCCTGCTGTCAGTACGAGCAGAAGAACAAAATGTGCTATATTTCTTCCTTTTCTCTTCATCTTACTTCACCAGTTTATATCCCAGACCGCGTACCGTTACCAAATACCTGGGGTTTGATGGATCCTCTTCTATTTTTTCCCTTAAATGGCGGATGTGCACGATTAAAGAGCTCTCCAATCCAAAACTACCATCCGGCCATAAGGCACTACACAGGGAATCTATTGTCACAATCCTGCCCCGGTTTTCAGAAAGTTTAAGTAGAATCGCATGTTCCTTTGCTGTCAGCATCTGTGTGGAACCACCTCTAATCACTTCGCCTGAAGCAAAAGATATAGCGGTATCTCCAAGTACCAGATTCTGATCCTCTGCTGACAGTCGGTAGGCTCTTCTAAGCACTGCCTTGATACGAAGAAGCAGTTCCTCCGGAAGAAATGGCTTTGTAATGTAATCGTCAGCTCCCAGGCCAAGTCCTTTTAGCCTGGCAACATCTTCATCACGTGCTGATAAGAATATAACAGGTACATCTGTGACTAACCCCATATTCATCATCTTTTCATAGAGTTCAAAACCGTTTCCGTCAGGAAGCATTACATCCAGCAGAACCAACTGCCAGGAGCCTTTGCTGATTCTGGCTGTTGCATCTCTGCAGTTTGACGCAATATCAATATTATAAAAGCCCTCTCTGCTCAGCAGTTCCTTTACCATACTTAAAAGTTCAGGCTCATCATCTACCAGAAGAATATTGATGTTAAATAAATTCAAAAAACCACCCTTTCTACATGTAACAAATCAGTACTTTATTATAACAATTATAACAGCACACTTTCAATTCTATCTATCCAGACTATCACTTCTTAATGTAATCATAATGTAGAAGCAATGTTCCTTTAGGGAAGAATCTGTAGACTGGAGCCAAAAGGAGGGAATGAATATGAACTATATTCTTGAAACAAATCATTTAGCGAAAAAGCAGGGAAACACCTATAGAGTGAACGATATAAATCTTCACGTCCCGGAAAACTGTGTATACGGCTTTCTCGGTCCAAACGGAGCCGGAAAAACCACCACACTCAAGATGATACTAGGTCTAATCAGACCGGACCATGGTAAGATTTCCATATTCGGTCAGCAGGTAGCTTCTGCCAATCGTCTTCAAATCCTTAAGGGAACAGGAAGCCTGATTGAAAATCCGGGGGGGTATGGACATCTGACCGGTCTCGAAAATATGCAGATTGTCCAGAAGCTAAAAGGCGTACCCGAAGAAAAAATCGCACATACCTTAAAGACGGTCCGCCTTTATGAACAGAAAGATAAAAAGCTGAAGCACTACTCTCTTGGAATGCGGCAAAGACTTGGTATTGCCATGGCACTTCTGGGTGATCCGAAGCTATTAATTCTAGATGAGCCCACAAACGGGTTGGATCCGGCCGGAATTCAGGAGGTACGTGAGCTCATTCGCACACTCCCCGAAAAACGCAGCATGACAATTATCGTCTCCAGTCATCTGCTCTCTGAAGTTGAACAAATGGCTGATTATGTCGGAATTATCCACCACGGTGAGATGTTATATCAGGGTAAGCTCTCTTCACTTGAAACAGGTGGTAAGAATCTGGAAGAGGTATTTCTTTCCATGACGGGGGGAGGGGATTCGTTATGATAGCCTCATCTTTTCAAAGCACGCTTTTAGAATTCAAAAAATCCAAACGAAAATCAACACTGCTTCTCATACTTGTTGTCATTCTCATAAATTTATGTTACCTTTTTATCGGAACGAAGAAAAGTGATATCGCAGGTATTCCTCAGCCCTGGGAAGCTATCTTATTCTATATCCCGTTAATCAATAGCCTTTTTTTATCCGTGCTCATGGCTGTTCTTGCCAGTCGAAGTATGGATCTTGAACACAAGGGAGGTACCTGGAATCTTCTTCAGACGATGCAATCCAAAAGCTCTATCTTTCTTGGGAAAATCCTATATGGGCTTTTCTGGCTGATAGCTTTTGGTGTTCTTGAAATGGCAGCAACCATTGTCCTTGCCAAATGCATGGGATTCCCCGAGCTTCCACCCATTCGGGGAGTGATGCTTACCATATCTTCAGAAATTATCGGTGGTATGGTTATCTATCAGCTGCAGCTAATATTGTCACTTTGTTTTTCCGGACAGTTTGCAGCTCTTTCCATTAACCTATGCGGAACACTGGCCGGATTCTTTCTAATGTATGTCGATGACCGAATCTTAACTCCTTGGTCTTTGATGGGAGCGCTTCGCGTCCTGAATATGGATTATCAACAGGGAGATGCTTATTCGACCTATACCTGGAATACGGTACCGTTTTTTTATTGGCTGATTGCAGTGCTGTATCTTGTGGGCACACTGTTCATTGGACTTTGGCTATATTCCCGTATAGATGAGGGGAGTCTATCAGTATTCTCCCAGCGAAGCAGACAGACAGCTTCCGTACATTTCGGTCTCCCCGTTGAACTAATTAAGCTGAAACGTTCGCCGGTATGGATTGCTTTTATAATCATGCCAGTCATTTCGGCACTCATCGGTGTTTTTAATTTTTCTATCAATCAGGGAGTATTGAAGTTCTCGTGGGCGGAGCTTTGGACACAACAGTCGCTTTTTCTCGGCATCTTCTTCCTGTCGCCTTTGATTGCAATCTTCTGCAGTCTGCTCTGGCGCATGGAGCATAACGGGACAAACTGGAATGTCATCCTGACCATGGAATCTCCTGCCAAAATTGTAAGGGATAAGTTATTAACGGCTTCAGGAATATCTGCACTTTGCATTCTTTGGATTGGCCTTCTCTATCTTGCAAGCGGGAAAATCATCGGTCTTGGCAGTGCGCTTCCAAAAGAATTCTATGAGAGCATGCTCTGCGGAATCCTCGCATGCATTGCCATTGCTGCTGTGCAGATCTATCTCTCCCTGATTATTCGTTCCTTCGCGATACCTGTCGGTATTGCTCTGGGGGGCGGTCTTGCGGGAATCATGTTTCTGACTCAGGGATGGGGCTTTTTCCTGCCATATGCAATGCTGCAGATGGGACTTCGCAGCACGAACCTGACAAACGATATCAATATTCCTGCTTTTATTGCAGTAAGCTGCGTTTATGTTCTAATCTTCTTTGTCCTAAGCGTATATCATATAAAACATAAAGATTCAAAAACACAGGAATAACCTAAATACATTATAATCCCCTTATGTAGGCACAGGCAACCTCAATCTACTTAAAGGGGATTTTATGTTCAGATGCATGCTGTTAGAGACGATATACCGTTTGGAAGTACAAGTATCGTCCTTTCATTATATTTCCACCTTGTTTTGATCAAGTATTCTTCTCACTGACTTCTAATAAATCCATTAACTGAATGTTGTTGTTCTTTTGATTTATCGTCATCTGATGAGCCCTAAGCCACTTGTCAGCAGGATTGTATGAAAAAGTAATATCATATGCCGGAGATAAGCTCCACTCACCACTACGATTCATAACTTTCCATTAACGCAATCAAAGCGCTTTGTAATATATATTCTGGCACATCTTCCAACCCATGATCTCCGTTCTTTGATACATTATCAAATTTCATCAGCCAATAATCGAAATCTTTATCAAGCTTTAATAAATCAATATTACTCTCAAGATTAAGTACGGTCAAAATCTTAAACTGCCAATTGCACTTCCTGCATTGAACAGGGCATTCATCATATATTCCTTGATATTGGGCACCTTAATGATTTTTTCCCCATACAGACCAGCACATATTCAATATGAATTTTCTATCGCATCAGTATTCTGACAAGTTACTGCTTATTTTACCTTAATGCTTTTTCCCCATGGCGCACCCATGTCTCCGGTCAAAAGCCATAAAACCGGAATATTATTTGTAACGGATATGTCCGGGTATATTCCTTCTCCATCGGTAATGATTACTATACTTGTTGGCGGATTCATCTTATTGAGTCCATTAATATATCTGAAAATACAATTATAATCAGTTCCGCCACCACCATATGGTTTCATATTTCTTATATCCTCAACACTTCCAAAGGATATCACCTTATGAATTCGTGTATCAAAAAACGCGACCACTCCATTTAGATTACCATTAAACTGCTCTAATGCCTGCTTAATTTCAGCATATGCCATAAATAGCATCTCATCAGTTATTGAACCTGATGCGTCTACCATAAAGTACACATCCCTCACAGTTTCTTGATATACATTATAATCCGGCAAAAAGAAATCGCTATCCTGCATTCTTCGATCCGGCGGCGTAAAAGAATAATCATTAACTTCTTCTTGCACAAAATGATTAAGAATACTTTTCCAATCAAGCGTCTTAACTGTTTTATCTCTCCAGGAACGCTCTACAAAGCCCTCTTCTGTTCCCATATCATTAGACCTGGTTTCCTGCCTAAGCATATGAATTGCCTGTCGTAAATTATTTTTATCTGTGTTTTCAAAGGTTTTCTCATTTTCATCAGATTGATTACTTGAGCTGCCTCCACCACCCGTTGTTGGAAATTCTTCTTTGTTAAACTTAAATTTTCCGCCAAAGCCCGGACCACTATATTCTAAGTCATCCGGATCATCATCTTCCGGGCTCAATACAATAGTTCCGGATTCTCCTCTATCATCTTTCCTATCCCACCATTGATCAGAATCAATCATAAACTGGCGTCGTTTTGCCGGGCCTAGCGTAGATGGATCTATCGGAATATATCTTACTGCTTCAGTCGATTCTATTAGCGCTCCGCTAACCGTAGGTAAATATGTTTCATATCGGATTTTACCAATATGAGGTATCTTTACATAGTTCCAGCCATAAGTATTTAATTTTCCATTTGCAACAATATCCGCCGCCAAATGGTATCTGTCACCTAAATAATATGCCGGCCTTTCTATATGTCCAAGCTTTATATGCATTAATTCATGTGACAGAATAAAGTCAATCTCTACCTCGCCAAGATTTTTGAGCCAATCCGGATCAAAATATATGCAGCTTCCATTTGTCGAAATACGCCAGACATCCTTTGTTGCTACAAACAACATATCATATAATGGCTCAGCTAATGCTTCATACATATTATGTAAGCGGAATCTTGACTCTTGTAATTGTCGTCTGAATTGCCTAATTCGATAATCTAACATTTCAAACCATCCCTCACGGCAGTCTGGAAAACACTATTTTCTTTTACAATATCCCGAATCTCCGGGATTCTATAATAATCTTGAAGGAGTTTTCCTCTAAACGACCATGGTAATTGACAAGAATAATCTATGGATTTATCTATGAGCTCCTTATCTTGACATTCTCTGGCATATTCAACCATTTTCGATTTAAGCGCAATATATAGCTCTCGTTCTTGGGGTACAGTCCCCGTTCCTTCATGAAAAATCTTTTTTATGTCAGGCAGTCCATCGTAGACTTCTGCCCACAGTCTAAAAAGATTTCCTGTATGCTCTCCGATGCAACCCACAATCATAGGATATACCGTTGTAATATCATCAGATACATAATTTAGGATATTGCTAACCATCTCCCATGATCTAGGTGTAGGAAACGCAATTTCCAGACCGTCAGATTTTATAAGCGAAGAACTATTGTATTCTATATATCCGACTACATATGGATGAATTCCTTTTTTCACAGCCCAGTCATGCCATGCATTTGTATCTTCCTTAATTTCAAAATGGCATAACCGATTTGCCAATGCCTTCGGCATATTGTAGGAGACAGATCGGTCAGTAACTCTATTACCGGCTGCAATTACAATGCAGTTTTCCGGTAGTTTATGCTCTCCAATAGTTCTATCTAAAGTAATCTGATAAGCAGATGCCTGGACCGATGTAGGAGCTGCTGTTATTTCATCCAAGAAAAGAATATTAACTACTTCTTCCGAATCGTCCATCTGAAAGATTTGAGGTTTCAACCATACCGCAAGGGTTCTATCTTCATTAGCAGTTGGAATACCTCTTAAATCAACAGGATTAAAAAGAAGCAATCGCACATCAGTAATTCTAACCTCTTTACCGGTTTGCTTTTCAATCTCATATGCAACTTCCCTAACTCCCTGTGATTTTCCTACGCCCGGAGGTCCCCACAGCATAACAGAAGGAAACTCTTTGAAGGGAATAGCTCCCTTAAGCAGGGATATATATGCCTTAGAAAGCATATATATCATCTGATTTACACTTAATGCTCTTATACCTGAATCGCTCATTTTACAGCCTCCGAATTGCTTTAACAAGTTTTGTGCCAAATATCTGTATATTTTTAAGGCTCAATGATGCCTCCTAAATCTGTGCAAATCCACTTCTTTTATTATATCAGTGAGTAGGGCTCATATAAAGAGATATCTGAAATAACTGCTTATTTTCCAAGCCGTCCGTCCCTAATATACTCCAAGAATCCAGCTACGAGCGCTTACGTTGGATCGTCATCCTCTACTTAGAAATCAGAGCATCAAAAAAGCGCCAGCCTCATAATCATTTCTGATTACAGGCTGATCCTCATTAATACTCTATTCTTTTGCAAAAGTAAAAGCTCTTTGAATTTCGGTTCTTTTGTCTGTTTCGCATTCCTTTGTGCATAGTAAATATATCACAGCATTTTTCATATGAAAAATCGAAAATAAATTATTCCAAAACAATTTCTTCCATTACTGTAATTTACTCTTTATCCTATTCGCAGCTTCAATATGCATAATCCAATGCCTAGATAGCGGCATCCTTATGAGGCCTTTTATGTCCTTACCACACCAGAAGTCAATTAACCAGACTGCCTCTTCAGCAGTACTTACCACTTTATTCTCTCGAATTCTGTCCTTATCATCTTCTGAAAACTTTATCTTCAAATCATCAAATAAAATGCTCTTAAGCCATGCATCCGTATTCTGCTTAACTGCCTCAGCATACATATACAATGCTTCAAGATTAAGCCCTTTTGAGAATTCAGCTATTTCTCCTTTAGCCAATTCATTTCCCGTAGTAATAATCGGCGAGTTTATCTTCTTAAGATAGCTATCAGCAAAGAGGACTTCTTCTTGATTAAGAATTAAAGTATTCACTACAATATCTTCAATTCTCATAATGTGCCAGATAGAATATGCTATCGTCTTACTATGATAACCGTCTGCGTTAATGTATGGAATCATACTGTAATCATCTGATGATAGCTCTTTTCTCCAGGACATCATTTCAGCCATAAGGATATTTCTCAAATCTATTAACTCTACAATGCCTTCCGCAAAAGAAGCCTTTTTAAATAATGATTGCATCTGCTTATTCTTTTCAGACCACTCTCTATTCACACAGTAACCTCACTTCACCCTTTATTTATCATCCTATACTCTTCATTAGTATATATCTTTTTACAAAAAGGGGCAAATTCTTTATTCATCCTTTTTATCCATTATCCTTATTAAGGAACCGAATTAATTCCGCTCTCTCCAATACCTGGATCCATCCCTAAGTCTCCCGATAAATCTCATCTGCTACATCTCTCGTCTTATTAGCTCCACATCGGAGAATGCAATCTTTTGACAAAAAATCAATATATTTTCATTTAGTAAAGGCAAGCACCCACTTTATTATATTGAAATTTAACTTTTACATTATACATCTTTTTATTCATCATAATTTATTTATTCCATTTTGCAACCCTATCAACATGTGTTGTGGTCAAGCATTTTTACTTGAAGCTAAAGCTGACCGGGGACACAAAAACACTCCCAAGCCTTATAAAGCATTGGGAGTGTTTTTATGATGAAATATTTAAAAGATAGAACGCTATTTATGATGGAATCAGCTTAATGCCGAGCCCATTTCTGATATAGGGCAGATATTTTCGATCCTCTTCATGAATCTCTCCGATATGATTCATCCTTTCATCACCCGGTAGATTGACTCTTGCAATCTCGAGTTCCCCCATATATCTTAAATATTTTTGATTGGAAATGCTGATACTACCGCCCTGTCTGTCAGCTTGATTCCATCCCGTTATTGAAACAGTGCTACTATGTCCTTCCTTTTGAGTCTCAGGTGGTATCTCCATCTTATAAAATCTGGACTCCTGCGAACGGAAAATCATATCGCTGGAATCAGGTCTGTCATGATGAATAATATCCCTGACAAATTCATACTCGGGTGATATTTGTGCTCTTAGTTCCACATAATCATCGCTTAGGCAGGAGAATGCATGCCAGCTCCGATCTGTCAGATCCACATCTCCGACCATAACAATATCACACATACCATCCCGGAAAAGTTCCAGCATATTGAGAGCCACTTCATCTTTTTGAAGTCTGTGTTTCTCTACCGTTGGCAACCCTTCCCCCAATGGTCCCCTCATCATAAGATCGCCGGGAATAAATGCCATTGTCGTAAAGCCAAGGGCTTTTAGTCTCAAGTTAATTTCCATGACTCTTTGAATCGAAAGCCCACTATGTTGTTTAGGATAATAATTGTGACATGCAGCAAATCTTCTGAAATCTGCACCGGCCTCTCTCCATTCATCTATTTCGTGTTCTGTTATGGTAGATGCATTGAAGACAACATTAAACTTATGTGATAACGCAACCGTTTCCTGTGCACTAAACCCATAATCGAGTCTGATATATTCAATTCCAAGCGGTTCCAATGCTTCTACTGTTGAAACCCCAAGCTTATCAAGCGTCTCCGGTCCTACATCTACAATCAATTTCAAATTCCCTTCCCTGCAAATTTCAAGTATTTCACTGATTGCCTGACGATATTCAATCCCCTCTTCCTCCGGGATATGAAGTGATGTGAACAGATATTGTGCTTTATGCGCAATCGCTTTTTGTAGAATTTCCTTATTCTTTTCTAATCCGCTTGAAAAATAAAACGAAAGTCCTGTTTTCATTTATTTACCATAAACCTCATTAATTCGATCTTCGTCAACACCAAAGAAATGTGTTACTACATATCCACCTATATAAGCTGCTACCATTGCGATAATGTAACCAATTTGCTGACCCGGCTGTACAATTAAGAGCCCAAATAATCCTGATACCCCCTGTGAAACTGTTCCAAGATGTAATAATGCTGCAATTGCGCCACCAAATCCTGCACCAATACATGCAGTAATAAATGGTTTACCAAGTGGTAAAGTAACTGCATACATCATTGGCTCTCCGATACCAAGAATTCCAACCGGAATAGAATCTCTGATATAACGTTTTAATTTCTGATTCTTCGTTTTTCTATAAAGTGCGAATCCTGCACCAACCTGGCCACCGCCTGCCATCATAAGAATTGGTAATAAGTAATTGATACCTTGCGTAGCACCTGCAGGGTCATTTAACATCGCATGAATTGGTGTCAATGCTTGATGAAGTCCAACTGCAACAAGTGGAAGGAATCCGGCTGATAAAATATATCCGCCTATAAATCCCATTTTTTCATAAACAAAACTTAAAATTGCAAAAATAGCTTTGGTAAGTCCTGCTCCAAGTGGCTGAATTACAATCAGAACAATAATACCACCAAGAATCAGAACCAGAAGCGGACTGATAAACGTATCAATCAAATCAGGCATATGTTTTCTGATTTTTTTCTCCAAAAATGCGAAGAAAACACCTGCAATTAATGCAGCAAGAAGACCACCGTTTGCCGGATTGAAAGGTGCATTTGTTAGCGGCAAGTTAATCTGCGCATCATTTATTGTAGCAAGAAGCGGCATGGCAGGATTTGCTATAGATAATGCTCCTGCAATTGCACCAAGAACACCTGAACCACCAAATTCTTTTGCTGCATTAAATCCTACAAGAATCGGTAAATATGCAAACATTGCCCAGCCCATTGTACGGATACATTGATACCACCAAACACCTGCAAGGCTACCTTGTGTCGAAACATTAATAACATTACAGATACCGTTGATAAGACCTGCTGCAATAATACCCGGTAATAATACTACAAAAATATTTGCTATTTTCTTTAAAAATCTTTGAACCGGTTTGTCGTATTTTGCTTTTTGAACTTCCTTGTTTTCTTTTGCCAGATCAGTAACGCTTTCCTCTGAAGCCTGTCCTTTTAAAAGACCTGTAATCTTGCTGAATTCATCAAGTACCTTGTTGACTTTACCCGGTCCGAATACAATCTGAATGGTATCACTTTCTACAACCCCAAGTACACCTTCCAGCTTTTTGACGCCTTCAATATCTACTTTAGAAAGATCTTTGATTCCGACACGTAATCGTGTCATGCATGCTGCATTCGAGGTGATATTCTCTTTCCCTCCTAACAGCGTTACCAGTTCTTCACTGATTGCTTTGAAATTCATTGTTGTTTCCCTCCTTTAGCTTCGCCTTTACCTCATACGTGACTATTATTGCTTTAGGGCGATTCTGATTTTTCCTCCCGCCTCTTTGAGCCTCTCCTGTGCAACCTTGGTATCACATCCCATCAGTATCATTGCAATTGCTGTTTTTACATGTCCACCTGCCTGTTCAAGAGCCTGCTTCGCTTCTTCTCTTTCACAGCCGGTTGCAGTGATCACAATATTCTGTGCTCTGACTACCAGCTTTTCGTTACTTTGGATGACATCTACCATAAGATTCTCATATGCTTTTCCAATCCCCACCATACTGCCGGTAGAAATCATATTCAGAACCATCTTCTGCGCTGTTCCGGCTTTCAGCCTTGTCGATCCGGTTAATACTTCCGGTCCCGGTTCCGGTTCTATTGCCAGCTGTGCTTCTTTTCCGATTTCAGAACCTTTATTACAGGAAATTGCAATTGTCTTACAGCCACATGCATTCGCAAAGCGAAGACCGTAAATGACATATGGGGTTCTTCCGGAAGCTGCAAGACCAATGACAATATCTTCCTGTTTAAGCCGGATTCGTTTCAAATCCTCTTCACACAGCTCCTGACTATCTTCAGCTCCTTCCACAGCCTTTACAAATGCTCTGTCACCACCTGCAATCAATCCCACCACTAAATCCGGTGATACTCCAAATGTAGGCGGACATTCCACAGCGTCCAGCACACCTAATCTTCCTGAAGTACCGGCACCTATATATATAATTCTCCCTCCATTTTTAAGACTTTCCGTTGCCCATGAAATTGCTGTTGCAACTTGAGGCAATACTTCTCTGACTGCATAAATCACCTTCTCATCTTCCCGATTCATAATCTGTGCAATTTCAAGCGGAGACATGATATCCAGATTCATCGTTTCCGGATTACGCGATTCAGTCGTTAGTTTTGTGAGATCAATCACCATCCGATCCTCCTTTTTTATAAATATGAGTTCTTCCAAACTGACCCATACAGAATTCATAATTTCGATTCACATAGGCCGTAAATAAAATATCGACTACATTGAGTTGCGAGATTCTCGAAGACATTGCACCGCTTCTGTGAATCAGCTCCGTCGCTGCTACTGCGAGTACATAATCGGCTTCGAGTGCAAGCCTTGAATCCACAGCTCGTGTGATAGCTATCACATGCGCTCCGTTTCTCTTTGCTTCCTGGGCACAAACCAGCATTTCTTCTGTAAGACCTGAATAGCTGATGACGATGGCAACATCATCCTCTCGAAGATTTTTGGCTGTTAACAACTGTGCATGCCAATCGTCGCAAATATTGCAGATAACATCGGCACGCAGTAGCTTCAAATAAAGATCCCTTGCCACCAGCAAAGAAGTTCCAAGTCCGAATAATGTAACCGTCCTGCTTTTTTCCAGTAATTTTACACATTCCAGAACGATTTTGGGTTCAATTAATTTTCTGGTTGTTTCTAGTGACTCTATATTCTTTTTTGTTACTTTGCATATGACATCTTCTATGGTGTCTTCCTTTGTGATTTTCTGAAATGCAATCTCTTTGCTTTCTTTAAATAATGCCACTTCATATGCCAATGTGTTTTGAAAATCCTTATAGCCTTGACACCCCAGCTTCTTAACCATCCTTACAATTGTTGACGGCGATGTATATGATTCCCTTGCCAGTTCCTGTATGCTTTTTCCAAGAACCGATTCCGGTTTTTTGATAAGTCTTTCAAGCAGGTTCTTCTCGGCATCATTCACATGTTCATGATAGTCTTCAATTCTAACTAATAATCCTTTCATATTCGCTTCCTTATCTGTACACATGATTCCAAGGATTCTTCGACGTTTCTTACTGCTTCTAGAATCATTATACTCTAACATTATTTTTTTTCAATATTTCACGAATGTTATGAAATTTTTTTTCATTATATGGTATATTTTATCATATTTTTCAACTTTTATTTTCATATTTATACTATTTAGACAAAAAAAGGTCCTTTCCGTAATATAAAGAAGGCCATATCCTGTAGCTTCTGTTCTGGCAAGGGAGCTACCATCAATAAGACCTTTTCCGCTAAGAACTCCTTCGTACAGACCTTTGATTCTCTTATACTGTCCGAATAAAAATTCAATTTCTCTTGCACCTGTACCAATATCTCCGGCAGGTACGTCCGTATCGGAACCGATATACTTGCCAAGCTCTGTCATAAAACTCTGGCAGAATGACATAACTTTGGTTACATTACCACAAAGCATAATTAAGTGGGGAATTTTCTCCGATAATTTGGGGACTTTTATTATGCTATTAACAATTTCCCATGCACGACATCAAGGCGTTTATATAAAAGCACATATCCCTCCGGTTCGCGAAGAAGGACTTTGATACGGTCACATCTTTTACCACAGAAAAGATAGATTGCATGCCTGTCAGGCTCGGCTTGCATCTGATTAAGTATAATGGCACATAGACCATCAACTGACTTTCGCATGGCAGTGTATCCGGTCACGATATAGATGTTGTCAGCAATAGAAATATCACCAAGCATGGTCTACACCTCCCAGATACTACATGGTGCACTGAATCAGATTTTAATCTGCACCATTGAAGAGGCGTAGTGTAACATTGCCTGCCACTAATTCGGCAGCAACGGAAGGTGTATTTTCTAATACCAGAGGGTGAGCGTTTTGCTCTATTACAGGGCTAGATATATCCTCGTTTACCAGATTCACTTTAACGACATCCTGTATAAGGGCAGTTCCCTCCGATTTACTTTTTGAATCCGGAATGGTATAGCCGGATTTCCGGAGCTTACTGACCCAGTTGTAGAAAGTACCAACATTAATTTCCTGCCGTTGGCACCACTGGCAGTCTGAAAGTCCACTTTGGCGGCATTCCATGATGAGCTTAATCTGCTCCTCTTTTCTAATAATTTTTTGACATAATGATTGGCTCCTTTTAATAGGGTAAAACACTTGCCTCTAGCCTTCCGAATGGAGCAAAATGCTTGCATTTCCTATCAATCATTATAAAAAAATCAGAGGGTAGATGGAATCCACCCCGAAATTAAACGCTTACTTAACATTAACCCAAGAAGATATATATATTACAATCAACAGGGCCATTTCTTTACAGTCTCGAGTGGATCAATATAGCAAAACCACTCTGAACTTATTTCTTTAATATATAAAATATTACATAATTCCCCGTAAATAATCGCCAATGAAAAATATCATTTGCTCCCCTTCCAGTATAAGAAGAATTAATAGGGACGGTATTGCGAATAAAAATGGCCTAATATAGAATGCACCCCATTTTCGTTTCGCATCTTCTCTGCTTTCATCCTGTAAATCTACACATTCTTGATCCCACCAAGTTCCTTTATGATAAATTTCAGAAAGAATACACGCGACACTAAACAGCAGAAGCCCTCCTTCATATAATTTTAAAATAGACAAAAGCTCTAAGCGATAAAGGAGGAAAGCCACGAGAGGACATAATAAATACCAAATTTTTATAGAGTTAATATAACGTAATATTTTTTTATTATATTTTGGTTCTTCCTTGGTTGAATTAATATGAATATCTGATTTCATTTTCATATAAACCTCCTTACATTCCTCACACTGTTCCAAATGAGCGTTTATAAATTTACCTACTGACGGATCCGTTAAATTTTCAATATATATTGGAATCAACTCTTCAACTATTTTACATTCTATATCATTTATTTTCATTTTGCATCCTTTCCATATTTTTCTAAAATATTTATTAACCTCTTCTTTACTCTAAAAAAGGTTACACGACACCAAGTATCAGACCGATTAATAATATTCCCTATTTCTAAAAAAGATTATTCTTCTATTAATCGTAGTATTAGCAAACTTCTTATAGGCTCCTCACGTGATTGAATAAAGTGTATTACAATTTCTGTTGCTTCCTTATCTAGTATTTTCTTTTCCATATCATTATCAGCACATATGATAGAAATATTGAAATCCCCAGCAAAAATCAGTTTTCTGTTTTTATTCAAATAGTTGATACATTCATTATGAGCTATAGAAAATATCCATGTTTTGACTTGGCTGTCTCCTCGAAAATAATATATCCTTAACAATTTTCCATAAGTGTTTCTTCTATAATCATTCCATGTATTCTTCCAAACATTTGTTCCATCGCAAAATTGAATGGCACTTCTTGAACCATCTGAATTTATCTTTTTATTTATATGACTACCTTTTTTTCGTCGAATTTTATAATAACCTTCCTCAATTACTTTTTCTTCCATCACGTTCTCCTATTCGTCACAAAATATCACTACTTCTCAGTTCATGTATTTCAGCCTGTAATTTCTCAAGAAATACAAGTATATCCTCAAACTCTGGTATATTCCCATATATCATATTCCTCATTGCCTGATAGTCCTCTTGCAACGCACTGAGTACCGATTCTCTTGGTAAAAGCTCAATACTACTCAAAGTTGCCGTTTCATAATGAGCGCCTTTGGCATAATAAAATTTTTGTTTAAATGCAACATCTTTTTCTAGCAGTTCTTTTCTGTCAAATGCACTTTCTTTTACCCATGAATTACCAAGATTATAAACATCGTATAAATGTCTTGCATATCTGGCAGGCAATGTTTTTCCTTCCGGGAAGTTTGCAATTTTATGTAATATGGTAAGTTTCTCCCAAAAAGTTCTCTCAACATCAATAGTTAGAACCGCTGTCTCTTTTTGCGAAAATATATCCGGATATTTTTCAGCCGCAAACGGAGTTACCGTAGTCTCATGAGATGGCATCCATTCTGCCAATGGTCCAATTTCCAATCTTACACAGGAACGCAAATACTCTGCTTCAAATATCTGCGGATAATAAAAATTAACCACCATCTCATCTTCTGTATCAACTGAAATCCATTCTTCGTCTCCCAGTTTTTCTTTCATTTCTAAATTCAACTGAGGAACCAATTTCTCTTTATAGAATTTTGCTGCTTCAGAATTAATCTGCTTGTTGAATAAATCCTGCTTGGTTTTTGACCTTTCTTCCCAAGGATTCACCTCGTCATTAATAATTTTTCTCCAATCCAAGATCAAATCTATATCCTCGGAAAATCTTTCGATAACATGGTACGATTTAGATAAACTTGTCCCACCTTTGAAAACGAATGCATCCTTATACTTACAATCATGAAACAGATGGTCCAGCATAAAACACACCCAAAAATCTTTCTCTATTACATTGGGCTGCATTCCCATCGAAATTGCAGTAGCCTGAAACAATTCCGTTCTATCCTTTATCTGTAATTTAGCAACTTCCTTCATTATTCAGCACACACCTTTCTGATTACTGCATATATCCATTCACTGACACCCGTCGCTTCCTCTAACATCTTTTTCTTTTCCGCTTCAGGCAATCTGTTTTTCAAACTTAGGATAATACTGTCATCAATGCGCTCTTTTCCCAATGTCTTTAATGCTTCAACAACCAAAGTAGTTGTCTCAGACATAAATGAAATCTCTCTGTTCGCACGATGCTTAAAAGACAGTGTAATATTATCCCACGAAAATTTTCTATATGGTCCGTCACTGATATAGGACCAAACAACTGGAACTTGTGTTGATAGTCCTAGTTTATTTAATGCTACATCTCCGCATGGAGCAATGGTCCAACGAAAACTTCTGGCAATAGCATATGCTATCGCATCGGGATTTGCAGGAATATACTCTTTAAGCAACTTACTATATACCGGCTTTTCATACACTCCGTCCATAATTCTTCGTATATTCTTTTCTTCAACTTGTCTTCCAAGACATTTTCTAACAGTTGTTGTTGTCGCAATATCTGTAAAATCTGATGTTAAAAATACCGTTCC
>JAAYNW010000026.1 GCA_012520655.1 Clostridiales bacterium
CTGCAGCAAGAGCTGCAAGTATTGATGCATATGACACTCCATTTACTGATGTTGAAGATGAAGAAGGGTTAAGAGAAGATGCCGAGTTTGCAAAAGGTCTTGGTTTTACCGGCAAGGCTTCTATTTCTCCAAGACATGTCATGACTATAAATGAAGTGTTTAGCCCGACAGTTGAGGAAATAGAATATGCAAAAGAAGTTATGGATATAATCAGAATTGCTAAAGAACAGGGTAAAGGTGCAATTTCTCTCCACGGTAAAATGATAGATGCACCAATTGTTGAAAGAGCAAGACAGACATTGGAAATGGCAAAAGCTTTGGGAGGTGTTTAAGATGAGTAAAATTGTAGGTTCTTTAAAAGAAGCGATAAAGCTAAGCGGATTAAAAAATGGAATGCGTATTTCATTTCATCATCATTTAAGAAACGGCGACCATGTAATAAACATGGTAATGGACGAAATTGCAAATATGGGTTATAAGGAATTGACAGTAAATTCAAGCTCAGTCTTTGATATACATATACCTCTTATAGACCATATTAAAAATAATGTGGTAACCGGTCTTGAAGTGAATTACATGGGAGGAGCTGTGGGAAGGGTTATTTCTTCAGGCCTGATGGAAAAGCCTGTAGATTTTAGAAGTCATGGAGGAAGACCAAGCGACATAGAGTCAGGAAAGACTCCAATTGATGTTGCATTTATTGCGGCTCCAACATCTGACAATATGGGTAACTGCACAGGCAAGTACGGAAAATCCGCATGTGGATCTTTGGGATATGCATTTGTTGATGCAATGCATGCAAAGAAAGTAATTGTAATAACAGACAACCTTGTTGATTATCCTCTTTATGATTTTTCTATAGCTGAAACATATGTAGACTATGTTGTATGTGTTGATAAAATAGGAGATCCTTCAGGAATAGTTTCAGGAACTACAAGAATCACAAGAGACCCGGTGGGATTAATGATGGCAGCCTATGCTACAAAGGTTATTCAGCAATCCGGATTACTTAAGGATGGTTTTTCATTCCAGACAGGTGCTGGTGGTGCTTCATTGGCAGTTGCTAAATACCTTAAGGAATTAATGCTGAAAGAAAACATCAAGGGAAGTTTTGGCATGGGCGGAATTACAGGTTACTTGGTGGATATGCTTGAATCAGGATGTTTTGCAACTCTCATGGATGTTCAATGCTTTGATTTAAAAGCCGTACAGTCAATAAGTAACAATCCAAAACACAGAGAGGTTACGGCATCGCATTATGCAAGCCCTACTGCGAAAAGTGCAATTGTTGATAATTTAGATGTTGTTATATTGGGAGCAACACAAATTGATACTGATTTTAATGTTAATGTTCATACGGATTCTAACGGATTCATAATGGGGGGCTCAGGAGGACATAGCGATACAGCGTCAGGAGCTAAGTTAACTATGATAATAGCACCACTTACAAGAGCCAGATTGTCAATTGTTGTAGATAAAGTCCTTTGCGTTTCAACTCCAGGCAGGACTGTGGATGTGCTCGTAACTCAAAGAGGAATTGCGGTGAATCCGTTAAGAAAGGATTTGAAAGATAGATTGATAGAAGCAAAGCTGCCTGTAATTGACATTAATGATTTGAAGGGGATTGCAGAAAAAATCACAGGAATACCTAAGAACATCAATTTAGGCAACAAGGTTGTGGGGAATGTAATATACAGAGATGGAACAATAATTGACACAATCAAAAATGTGAAATAGGTATGGGGACACACCTTTGTCCCCAAATTGAGGTAGGATATGAGTTATGAAACCTTTTATGAAGATTTTGGCTTTCCAATGACTGGAAGCAAACTTCAGAAATTAAAAAAATTTTTAAATAAAGAGCAACTGAGTTATGAAGATGGAATTGAATATACAATAAATATTTGTGATAGCAGTGGCAGTATTGCTGCCACCGGATCTATTGAAGGAAAAGTGCTTAAGTGTATTGCGGTATCGGATGAGTATCAGGGTCAAGGTTTGTCTGCTAAAATTGTTACAAATTTAGTTACCTATGGGATATCAAAAAACCTAAATCATCTGTTCTTGTTCACTAAAATCGAAAATATTTATATATTCAATGGCTTAGGGTTTTACTTAATTGCAAAAACAAATAAAGTAGCATTGATGGAAAATAAAAGGAACGGAATATCAGATTATGTTAAATCCCTGAAACCCTATGGCTTTAACACAGATGAAGTGGGAGCCATAGTTGTTAACTGTAATCCTTTTACTAAGGGGCATTTGTATTTAATTGAAAGAGCAGCAGCTGAGTGCAGCATGCTTCACTTATTTGTTGTGTCTGAAGACAAGAGTGTGTTCCCTGCTGATATAAGGTATAATCTTGTTAAAGAGGGCATAAAGCATATTAAAAATGTGGTTGTTCATCCCACATCGGATTATTTGATTTCATCTGTAACATTTCCAACCTACTTTATTAAAGATAAATATAAAGCCGGAGAAATAAACTGCCGGTTGGATTTAACAATATTCTGTGAATATTTTGCAAAATATTTAAATATAAAAAAAAGATTCGTCGGTACAGAGCCATATGACAAAGTGACATCATCATATAATTTTCAAATGAAAGAGTTTTTAGGAATGCGTGGAGTAAAGGTTATTGAAATCCAAAGATATGAAGAAAACCATATGCCCATAAGTGCATCTGCAGTAAGAAAACTTATGGCTGAAGGAAAATATGAGGAAATCAGAAAAATGGTTCCCGAAATTACATATAATTTTATAATTTCTGAAGAAGGACTGAAAATTGCAGAAAAAATAAGAAAGGCAAATAGAAATGATGGATAAAAAAGATTTTTTGAAATGTCAACCAGTAGTTATGGAAGAAATGCTAATAGCAAGAGAAAAAAGATCATCCATTCAGCGGGAACTACTAAACCAATATAAATTGCCGCTTATTTCTTTTACTCTTAACATATCAGGTTCATATAAAACATTTCCACTTGCTGAGAAATCTTTTGAAGAAGGCAAAAAATTAATAAGAAATCATTTAAGAAGAAATAAAATACTCATAAAACACGAAGAAGACAATAGCAGCAAAACAGGATACGAATATTATATTGTTGCAGATAATAATCCAAATTTCATAAAAAAGCTCATGTTGGAGATAGAAAATAGCAGTTTATTGGGGAGAATTTTTGACATTGATGTTTTGAAAGAAGATGGAAACAAAATTACAAGAGATGAAATAGGTGAAACCAACAGGGCTTGTATTTTGTGCAATAATATGGCACACGTTTGTTCAAGGAGCAGAAAGCACTCACAGGAAGAGCTAATTAATAAAATAATCGAAATTATGTATGATTATTTCAATCAAAAATTTGCAAATATGTGTTCAGCATGTGCTTGTAAAGCATTATTATATGAAGTTATAACTACTCCAAAACCTGGTCTTGTTGACA
>JAAYNW010000027.1 GCA_012520655.1 Clostridiales bacterium
CTATAAAAGCCTTTGCATACTTCGGTTCAACCTCTTGTACATAGTATAATGCTCTTTCCTCTTTTTGCCTACCCTTTTCTATTTTCTTTCTTGATTGTTGTAATATCTCTGTTTCCAATTCAGTAATTTCATCTTTAGATAAAATATCCCGTTCCTTGTTTTTTCTTAATTCAATTCGACAATGGTATGAACAATCCAAAATAAAATTGCATGGTTTACGAAAATTATATCTACTCTTTTTACCATATTTTATTAACACATCATTTTTATCATGCCAATACTTATATTGCTTATTTAAATCCTCCCACAAATCAGGATAAAGTCTCTTGAATGTTTCTACAAAATAACTATCTGAAAATTCTTGTGGCATTAGTTTTGCAATATTTTGTATTGGCTTTTTGAACCTTTTTTTGTAATCAACATACATTTTGTTAAATTGTCTTGCTGTACCTCCCATCTAAATACCTCTTCTTATCTTTGTAACCACTCACTAAGTGGTGTTATTGTTGCTGGACCATTTTCCTGTTCCTCTCTGACATAATATCCTTTTTCAATAGGTTTTCCGGAAGTATATTTTTCTGTTCCATTAAAATATGTTATGTAAGGGTATATCGACATATATTCATTTCCATTATACAAATAGTCAGATTCCCCTTTATCTTTTATTGGAAAAAGAGCCATATTCCTTTTATATTTCTTAGCATCTCCATATCCCAACTCCCAATTACACCATTTTGATTCTATTGCTCCATTAGTTGCCAATAAAATAAATTTATTACATTTTTCAATTCTCTCTTTTATTCTCTTTGCTGTTTCCCCAGATGTTTTCTTAGGCATAGATGGATCCTGACTATCTATATATACTTTCACATCATACACAGTTTCCAAAAAACCTAACACATCTCTCAAATCATCTAAATCATCATGTTTATGAGATATAAAAACTGTTGTCTTTTTATAGGCTGAGTGATATATCGAGTCATAGGATTCTGTTATCGCTTTTCTTGCCTCGTCTAGTCTATATGATCTGTAATAACTAAATTCTCCGTGTTCGAATATTTTTTTCATACAATCCCCCTATTATTTTGGATATTTATTACGGATGGCAATAGCCTCTTCAATCAAGGACTCAATATTTTCTTTAATATCATCGTATACCAACTCACTACTCTGATATATTGAATCAAAAGTTCTGCAAACAGTTGCCAAATTTACCTCATTTGCATCTGCTGGCTCTTCATTTAATCCAATATAATTAAATGTCTTATCAATACAAAATTGTTTAAACGGATTTCTTCCTTTTGAATCTTGCTCACCTTTACTATTTTTCAACTTGTTAATATATACACCAACTATCCCCTTGCCTCTCTTCCAAGCTTGTTCAATTTCATATTGAACCCACCTTCTAGATGCTGTTTCACTTCCTATCAACACTACTACGCAAGATCTCATGTCAAGTTCTTTGTCAATCCATGCTTTAATGGCAGAATCATTTTTTAATCTTACTTTCTCCCAACCATTATCAGAAAATAATTCTTGCCCTTCTATAGTGCCTATATTACGAATTTGCCCAACTCTCCATACATCATTTCCAAAATGAAAACTAAAAAACACCTGTCTTTTCATACTATCGTCCTTTCGACTTTATTTCTCCCACCAGCTCATGCACCGTCGTACACGGGCACATCTCTGATGGCTTCGTTTTACCTTCTCTTTTACACTGTTCCAGCTTCTGCTGTGCTATTTGAATTGCCTTTTCTTCGTCACCTGCTTTGCAGATTTTGCCATACATCTGCTCATCAGCCTTGGAGTATTTCTGTCCAGTCTTGGTTTCATATACTCGTCCAAAATCCGAACAACAAGTCCAAGAATCTTGGATTGCAGGCATAGAACCAAAATAGGCATACATCCATATCTCAAAGCATGGATTGGACCAGCCCACTTTTATTCCTTTATCCTCTGCCTCTTTTATAATCTCATCAAATCCTTGCACTTGGTCTCTATCAAACACAATCCATGGGATTCGATACTGTGCATCATAAGCAGTGAGTTCCAGACATTTATCAATCATGGTACGAGTCTTTGTCTCTACCACCTTTATTACAAGCTTGTTTCTCACATCTTCTGGCAATGCCTGATGAAGACCGGTAAAGAAGCAGCGTTCCGTAGCCTCTGTATCCGTAACAATCAAATAGTAGCCCAATTCCGGTACCTTGAATTGTTTTCTCTGGTCTCTCGTTTTTCTATTACCTGTTCTGTCTTTTTTCGCCATACTCATTCCTCCTTAAATATATCAATACTCTTTAAG
>JAAYNW010000028.1 GCA_012520655.1 Clostridiales bacterium
ATTCCTCTAACATTTGTTCAAAAGTTAATTCTGACATAATTTTGAACCTCCTCAATTATATTATTTGGGGTCGATGCCCCGGCAGTAATACCGACCGGTGAAGCAGCTTTAGGTAGTTCTAAATGCAAGTCATCCAGTGTCTGTATAAAATACGTATTCTCACATTCCTTCTTACAAATTTCATACAGCTTTCTTGTATTAGAGCTGTGAGTTCCCCCTATTACAATCATGGTGTCAACCTGAGATGCAATCTGTTTTGCCTCAGTCTGCCGTTCTTCTGTTGCATTACATATGGTGTTTGCAACACTAACATTGTAACCTTTTTTAAAGAAAATTTCAACTAAATCTTTAAATTTGTTGTAGTTAAATGTCGTTTGGGAAACAATACAAATTTCATCGTTTTTTAAAACACTATTATTTTCGTCATTTACAAAATTATCGACTTCTTTTTCCGATTCCATGATAAATGTATCTGTTAACGCCCATCCTTTGATTCCTTCCACTTCAGGATGTCCGGGATTACCTATGATGATAATCTTCTTTCCCGCTTCGCTCTCCTTTTCTACAATTTTATGTATACGCTTAACGAAGGGGCATGTCGCATCCACACATTCCAGTCCTTGTTTCTCAATTAATTCATAGACTTCCTTTGCAACGCCGTGAGAGCGTATTATTACTGTGCCTTCCGTAACCTTTTTTAATTCTTCCGTATTTTCTATTACCTGGACGCCCTTTTTTTCCAGATCCTTTACAACTTCTTCATTATGGATAATAGGTCCGAAAGTATATATCTTCTTGCCTTTTTCTATCTGTTCATAGACGCTTTCCACTGCCCGCTTTACACCGAAGCAAAAGCCGGCACTTTTCGCCATTATCACTTCCATTTTTATTTTTTCTCCTTTCAGCGATCGATATACATATATTTTGCGCCCTTTTATTGCCGGGCATTTATCTTTTTCTGTCACATAAGTCCAAAATAGTCCTTGTCACTTCTTCTAATGTCATATGAGAAGAATCGACTAATACAGCATCTTGCGCTTGTCGCAGCGGTGAAATCTCCCTGTTCATATCTCTTTCGTCTCTTTCCACGATATCTTTTTCGATTTTCGCCAGGTCACATACTTCTCCTTTTGCTGTCAGCTCATCAAAACGTCTTTTTGCACGCACCGAACTGTCTGCAGTCAGATAAATCTTTACATCGGCTTGCGGAAGAACACAGGTACCTATATCTCTCCCGTCCATTACTACGTCCGTGCTTGCCGCGAGTCGGCGCTGCAGTTCTACCAGCTTTTCCCGCACGTCCTTATTGATACTGCTTGCAGAAGCCATATTTCCCACTTCCTCCGTGCGAATCAAGGCATTAACGTTTTCTCCGTTTAAGAGAACTACTTGTTCACCATTCACATGTTTAATCGTAATATCCGCTTCTTTACACTTTGCACTTATTCTCTCATGCTCTTCCGGTCTTATCCCGTTCTGTAAGAGATAAAGTGCCATAGCACGATACATAGCTCCCGTATCTATATAGATAAACCGCTTCTTTTCGGCAACTTTTTTCGCTATCGTACTTTTTCCGGCTCCCGCCGGACCATCAATTGCTATACTGTAACCCATCTTAATAATCGTCCTCCCGTCTTATGATCGAGTCCTCTTTCTCGCTATCTGCACCATCCATGCTTACAGCGCTGCTTCTGCCGCACTGATTCCCGCCAGGTATCCCGTAGACCAGGCAATCTGCAGATTAAATCCTCCCGTTAAAGCATCCAGATCCAAAATTTCCCCTGCAAAGTATAATCCCTTTACCAGTTTGGATTCCATAGTGGAAGGATTCACTTCCTTTACGGAGATTCCTCCTTTTGTAATGATTGCTTCCCGGAACTCCCTCGTTCCCATTACCGTCATTTCAATATTTTTTATTAAATAAATAAAACGCTGCCTTTCTTCCTTTGTAACTTCATGAATCTTCTTTTCACCGTCGATTCCCGACAATTCTATAATGACCGGAATCAACTTCGCCGGGAACAAGCCTCCCAGAGAATTTTTAAACTGCTTGTTTTTATTTTCTTCAAAATCCCTTAATACACGCCTATCCAGCTGTTCCTCACTGAGAGCCGGTTTTAAATCCAGATGCAAACTGACGTTTTCCTTGTTTGCCCTTCCCGTATAATAACTGCTGGCACTCAATATCAACGGCCCGCTCACTCCGAAATGCGTAAAGAGCATCTCTCCAAATCCTTCGTAAAACACCTTTTTTCCGTTCTGGCATAAGGACACTTTTACGTTCTTTAGAGAAAGCCCTTGTAATGCTTTGCACCAGTCCTCTTTTATTACAAGCGGCACGAGTGAAGGGTATGTCGGCACTAAAGAATGTCCTTTTTCTTCAGCCATGCGGTATCCGTCCCCTGTGGAACCCGTTACAGGATAAGAAAGTCCTCCTGTTGCCAGAATAACGGCCTCTGCTCTTTCTTTCGTTCCATCCTCCGTTATGACTCCGGTCACTGTTCCCTCTTCTGTTAAAAATGCCTTCACCGTAGTATTTAACCTGATATCCACACCGAGTTTCTTCATCTGTCTGTTCAGAGCCGCAATCACATCCGAAGAATGATCGGAAACAGGAAATACCCGCTCCCCTCTTTCTATCTTTGTTTTACACCCAATATCTTCAAAAAAACGTATGACCGCCCAATTATCAAAACCATATAAGGCACTGTATAAAAACTTCGTATTTGTTACGATATTTCCGAATAAGCCATCCATATCACAGGCATTGGTAAGGTTACATCTTCCTTTTCCTGTAATATATACTTTTTTACCTAACTTTTCGTTTTTTTCAAAAAGGGCAACTTGTTTCCCCTTTTCTGCGGCTGCAATAGCAGCCATCATGCCTGCTGCTCCCCCTCCGATTACGATTATCTTACTCATATCTTTTCTCCGGTCATAAATTTATACTATTGAGGAAACCTTTTTATCCGCTTTATTCTTTCGTAAGTGGATAATTCAGCATAGGCTCTTCATCAATAAAGTTGATTTCATCATTTAAATATACCTGATAATTGTTCCATGCTTGTTCGAGCTGTTCTAAGTTATTCTTCACATCCTCCGGACGTTTTAAGCAAAGTGCCACCACCAGCGCATTAATGACGCTTAAAGGCGCGACCAGCGAATCTACAATAGATACCATGTCGCTTCTCGCGAACAAATTACATGAGGAATACAAGTTCATAGGGGAATGTACGCTATCGGTAATTGCGATTACCTTGGCATTTCTATCATTGGCGAATTCCATAGCTTTCAAAGTTCTCATGGAATATCTGGGGAAACTGATTCCTACAATTGCATCTCTCTCTCCAATACGAATCATCTGCTCAAATATCTCACTTACACTCGTACTATTGAGTAGGACGACATTCCCTCTTATCATATTCAAGTAAAAATGCAGAAAACTTGCCAACGGTTCACAGCTTCTTATACCCAACACATATATCGTCTCTGCTTCCAAAATAATGTCCACAGCCATTTCAAAAGAAGCACTGTCCAAATGCTCTATTGTATCCTGAATTTTCTCTATATCAGCATGAAGTACGGAAGTCAATATTTCCGACTGGGTACTTTTCCCATACTTCGCTCCGATTTTCTGTACGGTGTTCAGCTTGTCCTTTATCCAGTCTTCCAACTCCTTCTGGAATTCCGGATACCCTGCATAACCGATACACGAAGCGAACCGCACGACGGTAGACTCGCTGACTCCTACTGTTTCTCCCAGCCTGGCCGCTGTCATAAATACCGCCTGCTCATAGTGGTCTGTAATATAAGCAGCTATCGCTTTATGGCTCTTGCTCATTTTCGCATAGCCTTCTTCTATTCTCGTTATGATACTCGTATTATTATCGTTTTTATTACCTACATTATTTTCCATTTACATTTTACCTTTTTATATCAATTACAAAAGTTTCTTTCTTTTATTTATATTACTTATATTATTTTAAAAAGGACCGGAAACAATCTTCCAGCAGTTTTACCGTCTCGCTTTCCGGCAAGTCATAGTCCCCCGTCAAAGTCATGCAAGCCGCTCCGTGTATGAATATCCACATTTTTGTAAACAATTCTTCCGAGGACATACATCCATACTCTTTAGCATAATTAATCTCTCGCACCACGGCGCCTTTTTTACCATTTAATAAATCATAAAGGCTTTTGCCATATCTTTGCTCCGAAAGAAAGAGCAATCGGAACAAATTTTTATTGTCTTCGGCAAAACGTATGTAGGTAAGTCCTAAATCCACAAACGGTATGTCATTATACTTAGGAAACTTTTCATAGTAAACTTCAAAATAATCTATCGCCATTAAAAAAAGTTCTTCGGCAAGCTCTTCCATGCCACGATAAACGCGAAAAATCGGCTGGGTAGAACATCCTGCTTTTGCTGCCAGCTTTCTCGCCGTTACGTTCTCGAAGCCTTCCTCTTTGACCATTTCAAATGCCGCCTGCAATATATCATTTTGCGTAATCGTTTCTTTTCTTGCCATAACGTATCCTCCGTTTGTGAATAACAACCGTTATTATTTTACTATGGATTAAATTCTCTGTCAATAAAGTTTGGATGCCAGAAACGTGTACCCAAAAAAAGCGCATCGTACTATTTGACGATACGCTTTTTGTATTATATTTATATTACATACATTTAGCTATACAGGATAAGCTGCATTTTTCGTATCAGCCTGAGTCATATCGACCTTTTCCTGCTGTGCCTAACGATATTTGAAGAATTCAACTGCAACCTGCGGGAAGAGCGCATAGGATAATACGTCTTCATCCTGCTGTTTCCATTCCTTCATTTCCGCTTCCAATTTATCCAACTCGTTCTCAATCAAATCAGCTGGTCGGCAAGTAATTCTTTCTTCGCCCGGAATAACTTTATCGATTACTGCCTGATTCATCGGTTTTACCGTCTGTCCGTATTCACCGCGAAGTACGGCTTTCGTTTCTTTTGTTGCCATTTTATAACGTTCTCCCATAAGTACGTTGAATACAGCCTGTGTACCAACAATCTGAGAAGAAGGTGTTACAAGCGGCGGTTCACCCAGATCTTTACGAACTTCCGGAATCTCTTTAAGTACGTCATAATACTTATCTTCTGCATTCTGCTCTTTCAACTGGCTAACCATGTTGGATAACATACCACCCGGTACCTGATATAGCAGTGTCTTGATATCAACGCCCATAACCTTCGGATTGAGAAGTCCGCTAGCGAGCCACTCATCTCTGTGAGGTCTGAAATAATCTGCGATTTCTGCAAGAATGTTCTGATCATAGCCGGTATCATAGGGTGTTCCCTTGAAAGTTTCTACCATAACTTCCGTTGCCGGTTGTGAAGTTCCCATAGCCATCGGAGAAATCGCACAGTCAATAATATCCGCTCCTGCTTCCACAGCTTTCAAGTATGTCATACTGGCCACACCGGAAGTGTAATGTGTGTGAAGCTCTATCGGAAGAGATGTAGCTCCCTTCATAGCCGAAATCATTTTTGTCGCTTCATAAGGAAGCAAAAGACCTGCCATATCTTTGATACAAATGGAATCCGCTCCCATTTCCTCAACTTTTTTGGCCATATCTACCCAGTAATCCAGGGTATAAGCATCACCTAAGGTGTAAGATAATGCAACCTGTGCATGTCCCCTGCCTTCTCTGGCTTTTATTTTTCCTGTAGCGTTAACTGCCGCCTGCAAGTTTCTAAGGTCGTTAAAGCAGTCAAAAATTCTGATGATGTCAATACCGTTTGCTATGGATTTTTCTACGAAATAATCCACTACGTCATCCGCATAAGGACGATATCCTAAAATGTTCTGGCCTCTAAACAACATCTGAAGCTTCGTATTTTTAAATCCATCTCTTAATTTTCTCAATCTTTCCCACGGATCTTCTTTCAAGAAACGAAGGGAAGCATCGAATGTAGCTCCACCCCAGCACTCAACTGCGTGATAGCCGACTTTATCCATCTTATCAACAATCGGAAGCATCATTTCGGTAGGCATTCTCGTTGCAATCAAAGACTGATGCGCATCACGAAGAACGGTTTCCACAATTCCGATCGGTTTCTTAACCTGTTCTGACATTTTCTATTCCTCCTATTATTTTAGCTCATTTCCATCCGATTATCTTGCAATTAATTCAATGTTGCAAGCAATGCTCCTGCTTCTACAGGTGCGCCCACCGTTACATCGATACTAGCAACCGTACCATCCTGAGGCGCAACAACCGGGATTTCCATTTTCATAGCTTCAATAATAACTACTGCGTCGCCGGCTTTTACCGCCTGACCAACCTTTGCTTCAATGCCGCATACTTTACCTGCTGCACCAGCTTCTATTCTCACGCTTCCCGCTGTGCCGGACGGAGCTGCTGCCGGAGCGGGAGCAGGTGCTGCCGCAGGTGCAGGAGCCGCTACGGGTGCAGGTGCTGCCACGATAGCTGCTGCTCTGGGTGCTGCTTTAGGTGCTGCATACGCTCCTGCCGATGAGCCTTCTTCTACTACTACATCATATACGTTTCCATTTACGGTAATGGTATAATTCTTCATTTTAATCTTCCTCCTACTTATACAATAAGCTCTTTAAAATCAACTTTTTATTTAAAATGTTCTTCTTTTTCTAATAGATCTAACGACAAAGCCATCTGTGGAAGAAGCTCCCGCTGCTGCTGCAACCGCTGCCGCGATAACAGCTACAAGTTCGAGGTCATCAGAATATTCTTCTTTTCTTACGGCCTGTGCATCTGCGTTATCAACTTGTCTGTTCCCTACCGTTTGATCCGTAAAAGCAGCCTTAATCTTCGGAATAAATCCGGAACGCGATTTTGCAAAACCGACAATAACAAGTACAATAAACACTACTCCCAAAATAAGCAGTATAATGACTGCCGCATCTTTTACAATACCTCCGATAGGGCTGATAGGTGTTGTTGTAATGCTTGAAATTGCAAGAGTGTCATCAAGAACAATTTTTACCATTGCATTGCCCTTCGTTCCTTCTACCTTTACATTAACAACAGCACCCGTGTCACTTATTTCTGCCGAGTGATCCAATATCTTAACATAACTACCCATATCTTCCAGCGCGGTCGTCCAGCTGTCAAGGGCTGCCGCTATTGTGCTGTCCGATGCATATTGAGACTGCATATTCTGAGCACAAATCATAGCGATAGATTCAACCAGTTGATCACCGCCTGCCAGAGCTTGCTCTTCCGTAATAATCGGTCCGGCTGAACTAGCCTCTGCCGCTTCTACCTGCAAACTTGCCCCGAAGACACAAGTAATCATACCTAATACTAATAACCATTTTTTCATATTAAGTATCATCCTTTCTAAACTGTACCGTGTTTTTTGGCCGGTCGGTCTTCACGCTTTGTATACAACATTTCGAAAGCACCGATGATATATTTTCTTGTATCAGAAGGTACAACAATCTGATCCACATATCCTCTCTTAGCTGCACCGATAGCACTGGTCTGGAGCTTAGCATATTCTTCCGCACAAGCACCAATCGCATCGGCACCTTGTCCATCACATATAATCTTCGCCGCGAGCTTTGCATCCATCGTTCCAATCTCCGCATCGGGCCAAGCCATTGTGATATCTGCGCCGATTGCTTTTGAATTCATAGCGACATAAGCACTGCCGTAAGCTTTCTTCGTAATAACATTTACCTTCGGTACGGTTGCATTAGCAAACGCGTATGTAAGGCGCGCTGCTGCTTTTGCAATTTTCTTCTCTTCACATTCGCTGGAAGCATATCCTTTTACATTTGTAAGAGTCAGTATCGGAATCTCGAAAGCATCACAGAAGTTAATGAAATCTGCCGCTTTATCACAACCTTTTGCAGACAATACCGCATCAAATTTCTCCGTTACGTTTCCTTCCTCATCATAAACTTCCGTACGATTTGCAACAGCACCTGCGGTAGCGCCGTTCAATTTTATAAAACCGGTAACCATATCTTTTGCATAATTTCTCTTTGTTTCAAAGAAAACTCCATTATCTGAAATCCGGGAAAGTGCAATAGACGTATCGCCTGCACAGTTTATGAGTTCTTCACATGTTCTGTTTAAGTCATCCGTGCATTCATCGAAGGACATATTGTCTTCATTGTTCGCCGGAAGCAGGGAAACAAGTTCCCTAATCTGTAAAAGAATACTTGCTTCATCAGAAACCACATCCACGATACCTGCTTCTTTGCTCTGAAATGCCGCAGAAGAAGTGTCACATTTAGAAATTTCGTTGCCGTCGATTGCATTCGGGGCATTTACGAATAATTTTGCACTCTTTTCTTCCATAAAAGTAAAATCGGTAAGTGTGGGGATTATGGCAAGTCCGCCGCCGCAACTACCAAAAATAGCGGTAATTTGAGGAATTACTCCAGATGCATTTACCTGCTTCATATAAATCTCGCCAAAACTGTTTAAAGCATCCGTAGCTTCCTGTAATCTAAGTCCGGCAGAATTAATTAAGCCGATAACAGGTGCACCTGTCTTTAAAGCCAAATCATAGAGATTAGCAATTTTCTTAGCATGCATTTCGCCAACCGTCCCGTTAAGCACAGAAACATCCTGACTGTAAACATACACAAGATTGCCGTCAATTACTCCGTAACCAGTAATCACACCGTCAGAAGGAGTTTCTGTCTGTTTCAAATTGAAGTCTGTAGCTCTTGCTGTTACAAGTGCCCCGATTTCAACGAAACTGTTTTCATCGAGTAAAGATTTGATTCTTTGACTCGCTTGTGAAGTAGTACTCATCTTTTCAGTCCTCCATTTTATATTAAATAAAAAAAACAATTTAGCAGGGAACAAGTTTCCCTATAATCACACTGTAGTAGTATAACACAAAATGGAAAAATAGCCTAGGATAATTTTGAAAAATTACAGTATTTTATATTGCGTATAAAGTCCACACATACTGTAACATCCACGCAAAATTCATGGAAGAAACATCCGACTCGGTAACGATAAGATATTCTTTTATAAGCTCATCTTCCAAATAATATTTTATGCTCCCAACAGTACTTCCTTTCTCTACAGGTGCATCCAACTTCTCAGGGATTTTCAGTTTTATGTCAACTTTTTCATCGTCCTTTAAAAGAAGGTTGAGTTCTTTCGCCGTTTCATCTTCCATCGCTATCTTCGCATAGGCTTTTCCATAGGGCTTATTGTTTTCCGGTACTCCCCTCTCTACATAAAGAGAATTTAATTCTACCGGTTGATATACGTTTCGATATTCATAATTTTCCAGTCCGTAAGTCATCAGCGTCTTCGTATCGCTCCATTTATAGCTTCTGTTATTCGGCCAGCCGCAGGCCAAAAGCGACACAATAAAGGTCTTGCCGTCCTTCTTGAGAGCACCTACGTAACAATATCCTGCATTGTTCGTAAATCCGGTCTTTCCCGAAAGAGCTCCATCCATCATCGTAAGAAAAGCGTTGTGGTTGCTGCAGGAATAGCTTCTTTTTCCCTCCGCATCCGAAAAGGAATAGCTTCGCGCCCTCGTTATCTGCAGAAATTCTTCACGCATTTCCGATTCCCCGATGCAGTACTTCATAATACGTGCCAAATCTCTGGCCGTAGTAGAATGTACCTTCACATCTCCGTCCTTATTCGTCGATACCGCATCCAATCCGTTGGGTGTAATAAAATAAGTATCGTAACAACCAATATCCTTCGCTTTCCGGTTCATAAGAGCAGCAAAGCCTTCCGTACTTCCTCCTACATGCTCGGCTATTGCTACCGCCGAATCATTGTGGGATTCTAACATTAAAGAATACAATAAATCCTTCAGCTTAAAACGCTGCTCAGCGCGCATGCCGAGATGTACCTTGGGTTGACATGCCGCATTGGCGGACACCGTAACTATATCTTCAGGATTGCCATTTTCAAGCGCAATAATACACGTCATGATCTTTGTAGTACTCGCCATAGGCATCACATCATTTTCATTTTTTCCGAATAAAACACGCCCGGAATCCGCATCCATAAGGACTGCCGAACGGGCGTATAATTTTATGTTTGTACTATTTTCTTTTTCGTTCCTTTCTTTTGCAGCGGCACGGCTCCCGGCTGCCCAAAACGTAATCAGGCAGCACATTGCCATTACGAAGCCAAAGATGATTCTCCTATATTTTCCAGATTTTCTTTTCATAATACATCTTACATCCTGATATATATTCATCGTCTAAATATATGCCCGGAACAGAAAAAATAGAAATATCACAAGCTGTCCATTTCCGATACAAGCCTGCTAAATATCCAACTGAAGCTGTACTTCCGCTTCCGCTTGCTGCTTAAATTCTTCCATCTGCACCGAATTAAGCTCCGGCAATTCTCCTAAGGATTTCACGCCGAAACATCTTAGGAATTCCTCCGTCGTGCCGAATAATAGCGGCCTACCCGGCGCATCCAACCTTCCCACTTCCGTTACAAGGTTGAATTCTACAAGGCGGTTTACCGCATGGTCACAGCTTACCCCTCTGATTTTTTCTATTTCCAGTCTGGTAATCGGCTGTTTGTATGCGATGATAGACAAGGTCTCCAGCAAGGTGTCCGTAAGTACAAATTTCTTCGGAGTCTTGGCTATCTTTATCAAATATTCATACATATCCGGCTTGGTGCATAGCTGAACAGAATCTTCCAGCTCTATCAGCGTAATTCCTCTGTCTTCTTTCTCATATCCGCTCTTCATACCCGCCAGAATTTCTTTTGTCGCCTCAATATCCTCTTCAATTACTTCCGCAAGCCTCGCTACCTCTACCGAATCTCCCATGGTAAAAAGAATGGCTTCTAAAATCGCTTCCGCACTCTGTCTCTCCAATGTTCATCCCTATCTTTCACAATTTCCTTATGCCGTATGACATTCCATCTGTTCTTTCTATGTTTCCATATCACATGGCTTCAGCCAGAATCTTTGACGTAATGATGATATCGTCGCAGATATCTTGCTGTTCAATATCTATTTGTCCTAACTTCATCAGTTCCAATATAACCAGAAATGTCACTATAATTTCCATTTTGCTGCGCTGTTTTTCCAGAAGCTGCCTAAAACTGAAGGATTTATGGCTTTTCACGTATTCAATCACATAAGTGGTTTTTAAATCCATATCAACCTCATCTTTTTCGATTTTCCCAAATGTGCTTCTGACCGGGTCTATTTTATCCTCTTGCCTCTTCATCATAAACTGGAAAATCTCTTGCAGCTTATTTAAATTGACATCCGCAAGCAGTGATTCATAGTCCACCGGCTGCTTATAATTTTCCACTTCCTGCGGCAGGCGCTGTTGCCTGTAAAGAGTCCTCCCGGCATCCATCTGCCTGTCCTTCAATTCAAAAGACATATATTTATACATTTTATATTCTAACAGCTTTTGAACGAGTTCCTCTCTCGGGTCCTCTTCTTCGCCTTCCTCATTTACCTCTTCCGGCAAAAGCATTCTGCATTTAATATCTATCAAGGTTGCAGCCATAACGAGAAATTCGCTCATTATGTTCATGTCCTCGGTTTCCATATCTTTGATATATTCCAAATATTGTGCGGTTATTTCCACAATAGGAATATCGTATATATCCACCTTATTTTTATCAATCAAATGCAGCAGCAAATCAAGAGGGCCTTCAAATACCTGCAGTTTAACCGGAATTGCCATATTCCACCCCATCTTAAAAATCTTGTCCATTTTAAAACCGTATTTATTATTCTACATAGAAATTCCAACAATTTCAAGCATAATCATTCCGGGACCCTATTTGCTCTCATTCTGTATCCAGATGAATAACAATCAGTTCCCCCGGATTGAATATTCTTACCGGAATCGTGTGCATCCCAAGCCCTCTGCTCACTATCATCCTTCTGCCGTGTTCTTCGAACAGACCGCCGTCATACTTAGGAAAAAAACGTACCATCGGAGAAATTACCCCTCCGAGCAGAGGGAGCTTCATCACGCCTCCATGCACATGGCCCGATACCGTTAAATCCGCTCCCCACTTTACATACTCCTTAAAATAATCCGGATTATGGGCAATTAATAGCTCAAAACGTTCATCTTTACTTTTCCCCACAAGATTCTCTATATAACTTTCCGGCATAGGCCTTCGGCGGAACCTCTTATAGTAATATTTTTCTATCTCTAACCCGTATATCTCAACATTAGTATCGGGAAGATATATCTTATCGTTTTCCAGAAGCCGGACACCGCACTTTACAAGTTCCTCTTTGTAGTCTTCATACATATTCCCATAAGCTTTTTTATACGTCTTCATACGGTATTCATGATTCCCGTTCCCGTAAAAAACAGGATATTTTGTTGCAAGGTGACGTACCAATTCCACCGGCACCGTATATTTTGTCTTTTCTTCGTCCGCAGTAAGCATATCTCCGGCAATTACGATAATATCGGGCATAGCCTCTTCAATCGCCCTTACCAAATCCTCATTTTCTTTACCAAAGCACTTATTATGCAAATCCGACAATAAAATAACTTTACATTTATTCCGTATTTTCCTTGAACGTATCGTATATTCTCTTTTGATAAAACGTGTGCTGTCGTATATTATAGATATAATAAATGCTGCCGCAATCGCTAGTTCAAGTATCTTGGTAGCTGTTAACCCCATTTCCAGCATTCCGTTCCTCCATACACCAGATATTTTTCATCAATCGGTCTATCATTAACCATTCATTAGTGTACCACATTTCTCTCATTTATAAAAGTTTATTAATTTATAGCAGGTAATAACGAATTGCCTTTATTATGTAATCCTTATATCCGGCTTTATCTACAGCCTTAGCCGCAACAATGGAAATACTTCCGATTCTCTGTCCTCCCAGCTGATACACGGCTTCACCGATGGCCTGCCCCTCCTCTATCGGCGCTTCTACCTGCGCGGGGAGACTTATCGTCTTTTCAATCTCCGTCAGATTATTACCCTTTGTATCCAAATATCTGAATTCTCCCGCATAGCTTAGATTTACTGTATCATCAACTCCGCCTTTTACGATTTGTGCCGGCAGCGCTTCATTATTTTCATCCACATAAATGTTGCTTACGCTATAACCATAGTTCAACAGTGCTGCCGCATCCTGAAATCTAATCTTGTTATCCGGCGCAGCCATGATGACCGCTATCAATTCAATATTATCTTTATTCGCCGTTGCTGATAGACAGTATTTAGCTTTAGTCGTAGAACCGGTCTTAAGTCCCGTCGCCCATTCATACTGTTTCAAAAGCTTGTTGGTGCTGGACAGTGTAAACGTAGTCGTACCCTGTCTCGTCACATGAACAATATCTTCCATCCATATCTTCGTATAATTCAGTACTTCCGGATACTTCGTTATCAGTTCTCTGGACATAGCTGCTACATCCCGTGCCGTCGTATAATGGTTATCGGAATCGGTGAGTCCGCAGCAATCTTCAAAATTCGTATGGTCCATTCGCAGCTCTTCCGCTCTCTGATTCATCAATTTTACAAATTCAGACTCACTTCCCGCAATGTACTCCGCCGCTGCCACACAAGCATCATTTCCCGATGCCACAGCAATACACTTTATCAACGTCTCAAGCGTCTGGACTTCTCCTTCTTCCAAGAATACTTGTGAACCGCCCATGGATTTCGCATATGCACTCGTCATAACCTGATCTTCCAAGTGTATTCTTCCGGACTTAAGATGATCAAAAATAATCAATAAAGTCATGATTTTTGTTATGCTCGCCGGGCTCCTTTCCTGATCCGCCTCCTGTTCACAAATTATCTGCCCCGTAGAAGCTTCTATCAATATGTAAGAAGGCGCGGATATCTCCGGCACCGCCTTTACGTAAAGTATGGAGGAGAAAAACAAGCAGATACTGAAACCGTAACAAATAGTAGCTTTCACCAATTTCTTCACATTACACACTCCTGTCAGGTGTTCTACTACTATAAATATAAAAAAGCGATTCTGTTTAGAACCGCTTTAGCACCTCATTTTCATCATTATTTGCTTTTTTGCTCCGCAGCCGGAATGCTTATTCTCAATACCATCTCGCTTTAAAGCTCTGGTATTTGTCCATCCATCTTTCCTTCTGTTCGCGTATATCGATGCGAAAAGCACGGGTCAACTGAATGATATAATCTACGGTAACGACGGCAAGTATCAAACAGCATACCTTACTTCCTATCGAAAAACTCCATCTATCGATAAATTCAATTACTTTCGAATGCAGGAAAGTAATGATAATCACCGCATAAAATCCCCAAGCAACCGTACTTTCCAGACATATGATGCCTTTATAGTTGTAAGGTTTGTTTTTATAATCCCACCAAACATCTCCGAACAATTTAAGCATGAGATTTCCCACTAAAAATTCAAAAACAGTGGCCATTACTGCTCCTAATAAATACAACCAAAATAAATTGTCCTCCAGAGGGTGCAGTATTAGATATCCTGTCACGGCACCAAAACCGTAAATCGGGCAAAAAGGACTTTTCGCAAACCCACGGTTCGTCAATTTTTTATTGCAAAATGACATATAGATCGATTCAACCAACCAACCCAGCATGCTATAGATGACGAACGCCGAAACCAGATGATAAACATCCATTCCTAATATTTCCCTTGTCCACATATTATTTTCTCCACTATAATATACCATCACACCGAACAAAGCGAGTGAATGTCTCTTGCAGGAAGCGCCGTACGCCAGGACGCTCATATCATATTATAACAAAGTCCTTGATTATAAAACCAAGGACTTGCCGATTGCCAATTAATTATATTTACGTTTTCTTGCTGCTTCAGATTTTTTCTTACGTTTTACGCTTGGTTTCTCGTAATGCTCTCTTTTACGAATCTCCTGCTGAATTCCAGCTTTCGCACAACTTCTCTTAAAACGGCGCAAAGCGCTATCCAAAGTCTCGTTTTCTTTTACGATTACGTTTGACATTCCTACACCCGACCTCCCTTCAGTCCCTTCCTAGCAACACGACTGATTGGGTTTATTCTATTTCCGCACAAAATGTATATGTTACATACCCTTATGCACAATAATGATTATATCACATTTTTTTAAGCAGTCAACCTATTTTTTTAAAATATTTGTGTTTCCAGCACTTTTACAGACTCTGCTATTGCCGCATCGATGCCGCCCGGATTCTTACCGCCTGCCTGCGCCATATTCGGGCGTCCGCCGCCGCCTCCTCCGACAAGAGCCGCAATCCCTTTTATGAGATTCCCTGCATGTGCCCCCTTTGCTACCGCGCCTTCCGTTGCCATAGCCACAAGGTTTACCTTACCCGCTTCATCGGATAAGAGAATAACCACTCCTTCTCCAAGCTTCACCTTCAATTGATCGCCGAGATCTCTAAGTCCGTTCATATCTACGCCGGATACTTTTGCCGCAAGCAGTTTCACGCCCTTTACTTCCCGCACTTGATCCATAACGTCTCCGAGCGCATCCTTGGCTGCTTTACTCTTTAAAGATTCGTTTTCACTTTGCAGCGCTTTCATCTCCGCCATCAAATGCTCCAATTTTTCCACAAGGGATGCAGGAGTCGTCTTCACTGTTTTCGAAGCTTCCTCCAGCGTCTTCTCCAATTCCGCATAATATTTTAATACGCCGGTACCTGTCAACGCTTCAATTCTTCTGACACCTGCCGCCACGCCGCTTTCGGATATAATCTTAAATACGGATATCACTCCGGTATTGGTCACATGAGTACCGCCACACAATTCGGTAGAAAAGTCCCCCATTTGAACTACGCGCACAGTTTCACCGTACTTCTCTCCGAACAAAGCCATCGCGCCGCTTTTCTTCGCTTCCTCAATTGTCATGACGCTCGTCGTTACAGGCAGCGACTGCGCTATCTTTTCATTTACAGTCTGCTCTACTTTCGCGATTTCTTCTTCTGTCATTGCCGAAAAATGGCTGAAGTCAAAACGAAGTCTGTCTCCATCCACGTAAGAACCTGCCTGCTCTACATGCGTACCCAGCACGATCCTTAAAGCCTTCTGCAATAAATGGGTGGCGCTATGATTCTTGCATGTGTCCGCACGTCTTTGCTCATTTACCTTCAGAGTAACCTTATCTCCTACTTTGAACATACCTTTTTTGACTTTGCCGATATGTCCGACCTTGCCGCCGAGCATCTTCACGGTGTCCATAACCTCGAACTGCGCATCCGCAGTCGAAATTATACCTATATCCGCACTCTGGCCTCCCATCGTTGCGTAAAAAGGTGTCTCTTCCACAAAAATAGTTCCCGTCTCCCCGTCCGTCAAAGCATCCACAAGCTCCGTTTCCGTCGTCAGAACCGTAATCTTGGAATCGTGTACCAGATTGTCATAGCCTACAAACTGCGTCGTAATGCTTGGGTCGATGGACTCGTATACCGTAACATCAGCTCCCATATAATTCGTTACTTTACGTGCCGAACGCGCTTTTACCTTCTGTTCTTGCATCGCTTCTACGAAGCTCTTTTCGTCTACCGTAAAGCCTTTTTCTTCTAAAATCTCTTTCGTTAAATCAAGTGGGAATCCATAAGTATCATATAATTTAAATGCATCTTCTCCGGAAAGTTCTTTTACACCGTTCTTTTCCATAGAAGCTTCTATCTCACCGAGTATGCCGAGCCCCTGGTCGATAGTTTTATTAAATTTCGCTTCCTCTTGTGTAAGTACGTTAAAAATAAAATCTTTCTTTTCTTCCAGCTCCGGATATCCGTCCTTGCTGCCTTCGATAACGGTTTTGCTCAAATTCGCAAGGAACTGTCCTTCGATTCCGAGCAGTCTCGCATGTCTTGCCGCACGGCGGATAATACGTCGAAGAACATAGCCGCGGCCTTCATTCGTAGGCATGATGCCGTCCGAAATCATAAAAGTAGCGGAACGAATATGGTCCGTCACAATACGAATGGACACATCCCACTCATATTTCTTTTTATATTCTTTGCCCGCAATCTCGCATACTTTGCTTCGAAGTGCCTGAATAGTGTCCACATCGAAAATGGAATCCACATCCTGAACGACCGTCGCTAGCCTTTCTAATCCCATACCCGTATCGATGTTCTTCTGTTCCAGCTCCGTATAGTTTCCTTTGCCGTCGTTTTCAAACTGTGTAAACACGTTGTTCCACACCTCAATATAGCGGTCGCAATCACACCCCACCTTGCAATCGGGCTTTCCGCAGCCGTATTTCTCTCCCCGGTCATAATAAATCTCCGAACAAGGACCGCAGGGACCGGAACCGTGCTCCCAGAAGTTTTCTTCTTTGCCAAATCGGAAAATGCGCTCCGGCGCAATTCCTATCTCTTTATTCCATATGTCAAATGCTTCATCGTCATCTACGTATACGGACGGATACAACCTATCCGCTTCAATCCCCACTACTTCGGTCAAGAACTCCCAGCTCCATGCAATCGCTTCATGCTTAAAATAATCGCCGAAAGAGAAGTTGCCGAGCATCTCAAAGAATGTGCCGTGACGAGCTGTTTTTCCTATATTTTCGATATCACCCGTACGAATACATTTCTGACACGTGGTCACTCTTTTTCTGGGTGGTATTTCCTGTCCCGTAAAATACGGTTTTAACGGCGCCATACCGGAATTAATCAACAACAAACTATTATCGTTATGAGGCACCAATGAAAAGCTTTTCATTGCCAGATGTCCCTTTCCTTCAAAAAATTCGAGAAACATCTTCCTAAGTTCATTTACTCCATACTGTTTCATTTCCGTAATCCTTTCTTCTATCCTTAAAAGGTAAATTTATCGGCGAAATATTTGTCCAAATCAGCGATTGCCACACGTTCCTGTTCCATGGAATCGCGGAAACGTACGGTTACACAATTATCCGTTTCGGACTCAAAATCATAAGTAATACAGAACGGAGTACCGATTTCATCCTGTCTACGGTATCTCTTGCCGATATTGCCTCTATCATCGAATTCGCAATTATATTTCTTTGACAATTCTAAGAAAATCTTTTCCGCACCTTCATTCAACTTTTTAGACAGCGGAAGTACACCAATTTTTACCGGCGCAAGTACCGGATGGAAATGAAGCACGGTACGCACGTCTCCATCATCCAATTCTTCCTCATCGTAAGCCGCGCAAAGGAATGCAAGAACTACGCGATCTGCGCCGAGCGAAGGTTCTATAACATAAGGCACATATCTCCAATTCTTCTGATCATCAAAATATGTCATATCCTGACCTGATGTATTCTGATGTTGGGTAAGGTCATAATCGGTTCTGTCAGCGATTCCCCAAAGTTCGCCCCAGCCAAAAGGGAATAAGAATTCAATATCCGTGGTTGCCTTCGAATAGAAAGAAAGTTCTTCCTTATCATGATCTCTGACACGCATTTCTTCCTCTTTCATGCCGAGCGTTTTCAACCAATCGATACAGAACTGTTTCCAGTAAGCGAACCACTCCAGATCCGTGTCGGGTTCGCAGAAAAATTCAAGCTCCATCTGCTCGAATTCTCTCGTCCGGAATGTAAAATTGCCCGGAGTAATTTCATTACGGAAAGACTTTCCGATCTGTCCGATCCCAAAAGGGATTTTCCTTCTGGAGGTTCTCTGTACATTTTTAAAGTTTACAAATATCCCCTGGGCTGTTTCCGGTCTTAAGTACACTGTATTCTTTGCATCCTCCGTAACTCCCTGAAAGGTCTTGAACATCAGGTTGAACTGGCGGATATCCGTAAAATTATGTTTGCCGCACGTAGGGCAGGGAACGTTATTGTCATCGATAAACTGCTTCATTTTTTCCTGTGACCAACCGTCTACGGAACCATCCAAATCCACATTATGTTCCGCCGCATAGTCTTCAATAATCTTATCCGCACGGAAACGCTCATGACATTCCCTGCAGTCCATCAAAGGATCCGAGAAGCCGCCCAAATGGCCCGAAGCAACCCAAGTCTGCGGATTCATCAATATGGCGCAGTCCACACCTACATTATACTGGTTTTCCATAATGAACTTCTGCCACCACGCTCGTTTTACGTTGTTCTTAAGTTCCACACCAAGATTACCATAGTCCCATGTATTGGCAAGCCCGCCGTAAATCTCGGAGCCCGGATATACAAATCCTCTCGCTTTAGCCAGTGCTACAATTTTCTCCATCGTTTTTTCCATGATTACACCCTCCTGCCCGTTCTTACGGACTAATATTTTATTTAAAAACTATATAATACTTTCCAAGACTGTCACCATTTTCATCCGTTTCCATATCCGCCTTGTTCTTCTCCAAGGATATCACATTATCCCCCAAATACAGGATTTTCCCGAATGTCTGTACGCGAAAAGGAACGTTGGAAATCAATATGTGTTTTTCTCCCATACCGAGAAGTTCGTCCTTTCCGATGCTCTCCTCTTCATTTCCCGCGCTTTGTAAAGTCACATCCAACGAATACCCTTCATCGTAGGCTTCTTTAACCGTTCCGCAAAATAACTGTTTATTATCAAACTCACTGGAATTATAATCCGTATATGCCTCTGCCGAAGGGTATTTCATCACTATCTTGATAATCCCGTCCTTATTCTCAAATTTATCCACCGATATGTCCTGTTCCGAGTTCTTATTGAATTCGGCCACCTCAGAAAGAACCATATTGCGCAACTCATCCTCATTATAATAATCGGCGGTAAAATCTTCCGCTATCGTCTCTACTATAACTCCATCTTTCTGGACTTCAATTATCGTATTCGATGCCGCTGCTGCTTCCGCTTTACTGTCAATATCACCTTCTCCGCATCCCCATAAAGCGAGCCCAGCAAAAACCACTCCCGCTACTGTTCCTAATTTACGCATCTTTCCGTCCTCCGACACCGGACATTTTCTCATGTCCGTTTATTCCAATTATCACATTCACAATATTATATCTGACTTAAGTTCGTTTTTCAATATATAAATTCCATCGGCTTGTGTCCGGATTAAATGAAAAATTTCATATCATTAAGTCATCTAGTATTGCCAAGCTTTTAAATTCTCTGTCTATATATTCCTTCCTATAAGCATCCGCTATGTTTTTCAGCTCCCTAAGGACCTCAGCAGTTACCGTAAATGTGTACAGCTTCTCTACCGAGCTGCGTTCTATGTAACTCAATGCATAAACGGTAGATTCCTTAAAGTCTGATGTTTCCGGTATACCCGGATATTCTCCGTTTAAAACAAGAGCCTTTATTTCAAATATATACCGCACCAGATTCCGATTCAGGACCGGAAGCTGTAACGCCCGAAGCGACTGATACAACAATTTCAGCATATCTTTTTCATCATTGTTTTCCCGCGTATAATAATCCATAACTTCCAGAAAATACATTCCATAGCATGCCGCCTCAAAATCTTCCCTAAGCCTTTCAAAATAATTGGATATATCCGCTTCCATAATGTTATAGGAAGAACGTCCTTCATACATCTTAAATTCTCCGAAAGCAAAGGGAGCGGCGGCCGCCACAAGTCTGCTGTTCGGTTTTCTGGCACCCTTGGCAAATGCCGACACTTTGCCTCGCTCTTTCGTCAAAATAACGACGCGCCTATCGTATTCCCCGATAGGCACTGTCTTCAAAACCATTCCTGTTAGTTTTACAAATTCCTGCATATGGATTATCTCCCATGGCTGTACTGTCATCCGGTACATTACATGTGGCCGTGCCGGAGACTGCCGTTTTCTCCTGTGCATCCTTAAAACTTAAATAATCTGCAATTTTTCCGCTGCTTAAAAATTGTTGCCAGTAATTTCGTTCTTTCATCTTGTGCCCCCTAACGTAATGATACTTAAAAATAATACTTCCAGTAACACTTCCCGTATCAATATTAGGGTTCGCTTTTTTTGGATTTCCTATTCGGATTCTTTCGGATTGTAACCGAAATTTTTTATGAGAAAATCACTGTCACGCCAATCCTTTTTTACTTTTACCCAAAGCTGCAGATTCACGCGGCATTCCAGCATATCTTCAATTTCAGGTCTCGCCTGACTGCCTATTTTTTTTAGCATTGCGCCTTGTTTGCCTATCACAATTCCTTTATGGGATTCTCTTTCGCATATGATGGTCGCTTCGATGTCGGCAACTGATTCTTTCTTGTTTTTTCGGTATTTAAGGCTCTCTATAGATACCGCTATTCCGTGGGGTATCTCATCTTCCAGGCACCGAAGCGCCTTTTCCCTTATAAGCTCTGCCACAATCTGCCTCTCCGGCTGGTCGGTTACGGTATCCTCATCATAATATGCCGGTCCATAGGGAAGATATTTCATAATACAGGTTATAAGAGTCTGCGTATTGTCGCCCTTCAACGCCGATACGGGAACGATTTCCGCAAAATCCATTTCCTTTCTGTAAACATCTATAAAGCTCAGTATTTCCGGTTTTTTTACTGTATCCGTCTTGTTAATGACAAGAATAACCGGAGTACGGACTTTTTTGAGCTGTTCAATGATATGCCGTTCGCCTGCGCCTATATAAGTGGTAGGCTCTACCAGCCAAAGAATGACATCTACCTCGGACATTGTACGCTCCGCCGTCTTTACCATATAATTGCCCAGTTTATTCTTCGCTTTATGAATTCCCGGCGTATCCACGAAGATAATCTGACCTTCTTCGGATGTATACACCGTCTGTATCCTGTTTCTTGTAGTCTGCGGCTTATTGCTGGTAATCGCTATTTTCTGACCGATCAAGTGATTCATCAGCGTCGATTTACCTACATTGGGCCTGCCTATCAAAGTAACAAATCCTGATTTAAAATTATTATTCAAATTTTATTCCTCTTTTAATTGTATTTATTCTTATAATTATTTTTCTTTTTCGTTGCCCGTTTCGGTTCCTTGCGCGTCTTTTACCTCCCCCGAGTTGCCGTATCTGTCCTTACCACCTTGGCCGGAAGACTTTCCTGTCTTTTTCAGCCTCTTCTTTACGAGGAATTTAACAAATACTACAATAAATAAGATAATTGCCGACCACACTACAATATACGGCAGCCAGATAATCAAATATATAAAGAAGTTCTTGATACCCTTTCCTACATTGTTGATGGAATTTAAGAATCCCACAGATATCTTTTCCCATGCGGATAATTCCAAAGTCGGCGTCAACACTTCCACTTCACTAATATTTAAATATACGGTAGAATAATCCACCAAATTATCGTAGGTACGAAGCTGAGATTCCATATTCTGAAGCTGATATCTCACTTCCGAAAGGCGCTGCTCTATTGCTACGATATCCTCCATGTTTTCTGCTGCTTCCAACAAATCAAGCAGACGTTCCTGCTCCACCTCCAAAGCTTTTTTATGGCTCTCCACATCCACATACTGCAATGTGATGTCCTGTGTGTTTTCCGAACGGCTCGTCACATTGGATATATCCGAAACGGCCGTCACAAAATTGTCCATCTTATCCTTGGGAATACGAATGGTCAGATTGGCATATCTGCTACTGTGTCCGTATATGCTGCTTCCGTTATAAACATTCAGACTCTCAATATAGCCGCCCAACTCCGATACTTTATTTTCTACCTTGGGAACTAGTTCGTCAAATGCTTCCGTCTCCACATCCAAGTTCACGGTTTTTATCAGTTTACGATTGGACGCTACGGAAGCCTCAGCTCCCGCATCCGGCTCTCCCTCCACTTCTGCTGCAGCCGCATCCTTGGGCTCTTCCGTGGCATAATCCCGCTCATAAATATCATTAGAAACATAGCCTTCCGAAGAGTACGCGCCGCTTCCCTCCTCTGGCATTACTGCGGCAGTATCGGAACTGCCGCTTCCGCATCCTGCGAAGCAAATCACCATCAGACCAATCAGACCTAATTTCCATTTAGATATTAAATCCCTATTATATTTTTTTCTCATACTTATCCCCTCTTTGCCTTTCCTGCAGTTTTATTTATCTGTTATCTGCAAAACTTTGTTTAATGAAAAAGCGGCTCAATATGCATAAACATATTTTTATTCTCTTTTATCTTTTCTTCATTTCCAACTACGCAGAGACAGTCCTCCCGCATGAAAGCTCTGACATAATCCGCCAATCCACGAATGGTTTCTGCCGTTGTCGAAAGCAGTTCATCCCTCTCCCGCTGCACTTTGTCATAAGACAGATTGGTCAGATATCCTCCCAAAGAATACGCTCCCTTGGTTGCCGGAGTCATCGGCACATCCAAATCGCTGATTGCCCCTATGATAAACTGCGTTATAGTTCTTTCATCCGCTTCAAAGGTGCTGATATAATCCGCTGCCTTTTCATATATTTCAATTGTTTTCTCCAAATTAGGATCTCTATAGGATACAAAATAGCTGTCTCCGGATCTTCCGAAGTTGCACATACAGCCATAGGCTCCGCCTTTTACCCTCACCCTGTTCCAAAGATAGTCAAATCCCATCATTACCTTGAGCACCTTAAGTGCACCTGTGTAAGGGAGTCCTTTGTGAATGAAGTTACCCGCTCGACATACGAACTGTATCTGTGCGGAAGTAAGATATCCTTCATTCTTCTTCGTTAAATGAGGTCTGAACTGCTTCTTCTCAACGGGAGCGGTATACAGGTCTTTCTTGAATTCTCTCACCATATCTTCAAGTCCCGGATATTCCTTCTCGGTTGCGGTATAATCTACCATAAGGTTTTCCGGTCTGAAAATATATAACGTCAGTTGTTTTAATTTTTCTACAAGCGCGTCTTTCTTCTCCTCGAACTTCGTATCCAGCTCTTCCAATAAACGATACTGAGGTATTCCGCTTATCTGCTCCGAAACCGCCGCGGTTCCCGAGATATATGACAGCGCGCGTACGGCTGCTAAAGAGTGTCCGGAGGAAGTCATAGTCGCCTGCATTCTGGACTGCACTTCCGCAATAATCTCATATAAACGCTTGGTATCATCGAACTGGGAATGTAGCGCAATCTCTTTTACAAGTTTAAAAGCTTCCTCCAGATTTTCATACAATACCTTCACTTTGATTTCGAACTTCACCTTATACTCTTCCAAGTCGAGAGCGTTGGAATAAGTATTCACTACCATATCGATACCACCGGTCTTTATATTCGTCTCATGATATAAATCGCCGTAGCTGTAATTCTCTGTGTCCACCATACCGAGAACTTGTTTCAGTACGCCAATATAAGGGAACAAATCCTCCGGTATACTGCCGATATCGAACACAAACCGCAGATAACCGATACCGTTTGTAAATATATTGTGAAACAGAATCAACGTATCGTCCGCATATCGTTCTTCATTGACGTAGTCTTCCGCTTCTTTTTTTATATCCGATCTCGTTAAGAGAGGAATCTTCTCAAGATCTTCTTTGGAACTTGCTTCTTCCTGATAGCGTTTCAGTTCCTCCGTTTCCCGCACGATTTTCTCAAGTGCTTCTTGACTGAGCGTTTCCTTATATTCCTGAAGTTCCTTTTGCAGCTGCGCTTCCTTCTTCGAGGTCAGTCCTTTCAGCGGAGAAAGCACAACGACGGTTTTATGGGTATTCCCCAGAATATACTTCTTGATCAGTTCTTCATAATACCCGCTTTCCACTTCTTTCTTCAAAGCAGCAAACGTATCGTTCGCTTCCACATGAATCAGCGGTTTTTCATCGTCGTAAAGCCAGCTGTCAAGCACTTGCAGTCCGAGGATCAAGCCTTTCGGATAGGACCCGAAATCCGATTCACGGTATTTGAATTCAAAATAGTTAAGACCGGCCGCCAGAGCTTTTTTATCTATACCTTTTTTTGCCTGTTCGACGAGCACATCTTCGATGGTCTGCACAAACTCTTCCTTTCGGGAAATGTTCGTATTCTTGGCAACCACCGAAAAATAAGGCTGCATAATTCCGTTATCATAGGTACTGTATATTTCTTTGCCTATACCTTTATCCGTAAGAGCCTGTTTTAAAGGAGCTCCCGGTGCGGAACAGAGCGCATAGTCAAGTACTTGGAAAGCAATATAAAGCTTTCTATCCAGATTATCGCCGATTACTGTATTATAAGCCAGATACGTATTATCCTCCTCAGATTCGCCCTCCATAATGGAATATTCCTTATATATTTCCTTCGGCTCGTCAAAGGCCGCCTGCCGCTTTATCTCCGAATCTATGTGCAGAGCATCGAAATGTGACAAATATTCTTCATCTAAAAACCGCAGCTTCTCCGCCATATCCATGTCTCCGTATAAATAAATATAGCTGTTGGAGGGGTGATAATATCTTCTGTGGAAATCCAGAAAATCATCGTAGGTTAACGCAGGAATCACATCCGGATCTCCGCCTGATTCGGTACCATATGGAGTATCCGGAAAAAGCGAATTCAAAACTTCTCTGTCAAGTACATCATCCGGAGAAGAAAAGGCTCCCTTCATCTCGTTGTATACAACTCCGTTAAGAGCGAGTTCATCCTCGACGCTTTCTAATTCATAATGCCAGCCTTCCTGCTTGAAAATCTTCTCTTCCCTGTAGATATTCGGATAAAAAACCGCATCCAGATAAACATGCATCAGATTCTGAAAATCCTTATCGTTGCAGCTCGCTACCGGATATACTGTTTTATCGGGATAAGTCATTGCATTTAAAAATGTATTCAACGAACCTTTCACCAACTCTATAAAAGGATCTTTTACAGGAAAATTCTTAGACCCGCAAAGCACTGTATGCTCGATTATATGGGCTACTCCGGTACTGTCTGCCGGCGGTGTGCGAAAACCGATATAAAACACCTTATTATCGTCTTCGTTAGACAATAATGTAATTCTTGCACCCGTCTTCCTGTGACGTAGCAGAATTCCGGAAGAATTCAGATCTTCTGCCTCTCTGGCTTCTACTATTTCATATTGCTTCAAACTTGCTATGTTTTGCTTCAAAGCTTCTATATCTTTCATATTAACAGCATTCTCCTTTTTTATCGCTTTTCAATATATTCAATGTTGTCCCCGCTCATGCGAATCGCTTCTAAAATTATATTCTCGGATAATCGTGTCTCTTCTGCCAATTCTTCTACCGTTACCTTTCTTTGCAGCGACTCCGCCAATTCTCTTGCCTGATCTGCCACTTTATTCACCTTATCAAGTACCTTTTTATCTGTCTGTTTCTCTTTGAGATTATCTGCAATGTACTCCTCCATGGCATCCATGATCATTTTCCCTAACATTCCCTGTGCTTCATTGGCATGCTCCAGGCATTCGAGCATACCTGCTCCCATAGCAACTGCCAAATTGCCTTCTCCGATCAAGTCCTCCAGATATACGCCCTGCCCGCTGTATAGCTTCGCAATCTCAACCACTTCTGGAAGATAAATCTCGGTAAGACGGGTTTGCGCTTGTATATCTCCAGCCATTGCCGACAGCGTAATTGCCTCTTTTTCCCCTTCCGAAACATCCGCAAACTGCTTAAGTTCCTCCAAATAAGACTCAAGATAATCCACTTCTTCCCGGGTCAGATAATCAGCGGCATCTACGGGTTCCCCTATACCTATCTTCTGCTTTTTTAAGTAATCGGTTACAAGTTCCATTTGCTCCTGCGTCAATTCCATTTCCTGAAAGGCTTCTTTTATCTGTTCTTCGGATATGCAATTTCCCTGTTCCTTCGCCGTCTTCTTCAGCTTCTCCAGAGCTCTTGCGAATAAAACTTCTTTATTCATTTCCATACCGTCTTCCTCACAACCTGAATCTAATGTCAATGAAATTCCCATCAGAACTTCACATGTTCATGGGTAAATAAATGCTCCTGACAGTACTCATAGTTACCGTCGCATTTGGAGCAAAACCGGAATTCCAACTGCGGACTGTCCACTTCTGTCCTGCCGCAAATCGCACATTTATGTTTAGTCACTCCCGTGCTTCTCTTCACTTCCTTTTTGAATTCCTGTCTTCTCTTTATCTGCTTCGGCGACATATGGATATGATTCCTGGAAGTGAACCAGAATACGATGAAGTTGAGCAGGGAGGCTCCCATCGCAAATCTGCTGTAAACATTTCCCGTAAGAAATTCCACCCCAAGCATTACCGCATAAATAATTCCCAACCATTTGATACGAATCGGAACAATAAACATCAGAAGCACCTGAGACTCGGGAAAAGTTGACGCGAATGCAAGGAAAATAGACATATTTACGTAATAAGTGCTGAAGTACAAGGAGACCGCTCCAAAAAATTCTTTCGCTCCATAAACTGCCATAATATCCCCATTGAATATATAGCAATATGCCATCAAAACAAAGCTTCCAAGAACCGTAAAGAGCATTCCCGAAAGGAGATAAACATTATACCTGTAAGTTCCCCATGACCTTTCCAGGGTCGTTCCGATAGAATAATAAAAGTAAAGCATAATCAGCACAAAAAATAAGTTAGAGGTATCCGGAGGCACGATAATCCAAGTAAGAATTCTCCATATCTGTCCATGCAAAATCTCATAAGGGTTAAGGGTCAAATAAGATAAGAACAAGGGATTTACCAAATTAATCAAATACCCTACCGCATAACACATAATTAACATCAGAGAAATATTTCTGATTGCATACTTGCCAAACTTTCTTTCAAAATTACTCATGTTTTCCTTATTCCTCCATTCTTTGCAAAATAAAATTATGCAAAGTTCAGTTCTCTCCGCATGCCCTAGTCTTTCTTATATTCAATATTCAATTTTTTTCTAAGAAAATTAGTGTTGATAAAGACATGCTAGTATATTCTAACATTCCCGCATTTAAAAGTAAATAAACTCCCGAAGGTTTCATAATATGTAATAAAAATTTTACATTTTTTAACAGAAAGTTAAATTCGATATAATGAAGCTGATGAAATTATTCATGTATCTTCATTGCATTTTGTTATTGTGTGTCGTATAATTATTTGGTATGTCCAAACACCATCGGCTATATATTTAAATAGGTAATATCAGCTTTTGCCACGTTTGGAATAATTTGACATATGCGAAAAAGATACTTAAAAAGAAAGGGCAGATACCATGAGTACGTTACACTATACTTTGGGAATTGATATCGGTTCTACCACTGTAAAAATAGCAATTTTAAACGATGCCCATGAAATATTATTTTCTGATTACGAAAGGCATTTTGCAAACATCAGGGAGACCCTGTCAAACCTTTTACAAAAAGCTTATAAACAACTCGGAAACATCGAACTTCATCCGATGATTACAGGCTCCGGTGGGCTTACTCTGGCCAATCATCTGAAGGTTCCGTTTGTACAGGAAGTTATCGCTGTCTCCACCACTTTGCAAGAGTTTGCGCCCCAGACAGATGTGGCGATAGAACTCGGGGGAGAAGATGCAAAGATTATTTATTTTGAAGGCGGGAATGTAGAGCAGCGAATGAACGGCATCTGTGCCGGAGGTACAGGTTCCTTTATTGATCAGATGGCTTCGCTGTTGCAGACGGATGCCTCGGGTTTAAATGAATATGCAAAAGACTACCACTCTCTATACACCATTGCCGCCAGATGCGGTGTATTTGCCAAATCGGATATTCAACCGCTCATCAATGAAGGCGCCACAAAGGAAGACCTTTCAGCTTCTATTTTCCAGGCGGTTGTCAACCAGACGATTTCCGGCCTTGCCTGCGGCAAGCCGATTCGGGGACATGTTGCTTTTTTAGGTGGACCTCTTCACTTTTTATCCGAACTTAAAGAAGCATTCATCCGCACTTTAAAGCTGGACAATGAGCATATTGTGGATACGGAACATTCACACCTTTTTGCGGCCATCGGCTCCGCCTTAAATGCAAAAATAGAAGTATTTTACTCCATGGAAGAGATGGTTTCAAAACTCTCTTCGGAGATTAAAATGGATTTTGAAGTAGAACGTATGGAACCATTGTTTACCGATGAAAAATCTTATTCGGAGTTCAAGGCTCGTCATAGCGTACATCATGTTGGTACTTCGGATCTCGCGTCCTACCGCGGAAACTGTTTCCTCGGCATTGACGCCGGAAGTACTACGACCAAGGTCGCTCTCGTTGCAGAGGACGGATCACTTTTATATTCTTTTTACAGCAGCAATGACGGAAGTCCTTTAAAAACTGCAATCAGATCTATCAAAGAAATATATGCACTCCTGCCTGAGGATGTGAATATCGTGCGCTCCTGTTCCACCGGATACGGAGAAGCACTGATGAAAGCGGCATTTTTACTGGATGACGGAGAAGTGGAAACGGTTGCTCATTACTACGCTGCCGCGTTTTTCGATCCTTCCGTGGATTGCATTCTCGATATCGGCGGTCAGGATATGAAATGCATTAAAATTGAAAATCAAACCGTAGACAGCGTACAATTGAACGAGGCATGCTCTTCGGGCTGCGGTTCCTTCATCGAGACCTTCGCCAAATCTCTTAATTACAGTGTGGAGGATTTCGCTCAGGCCGCTTTATTTGCGGAGCATCCGATCGATTTGGGAACGCGCTGTACCGTATTTATGAATTCAAAAGTAAAGCAGGCACAAAAAGAAGGAGCCAAAGTATCCGATATTTCTGCCGGACTCGCTTACTCTGTTATTAAGAATGCTTTGTTTAAAGTAATTAAAGTATCCGATGCTTCGGAACTGGGCAAGCATATTGTCGTCCAAGGCGGTACCTTTTACAATGATGCTATTCTGCGAAGCTTTGAAAAAATTGCGGGGTGCGAAGCGATTCGTCCCGATATTGCCGGAATCATGGGGGCTTTCGGCGCTGCTCTTATCGCCCGCGAACGTTATGAAAAAGACTATAGTACCTCCATGCTTTCCATTGAACAGATTAAGGCTCTTCAGTTCGAAACGAGCATGGCTAAATGTAAAGGATGTACGAATAACTGCCGCCTTACCATCAACAAGTTCAGCGGCGGAAGACAGTATATCTCGGGCAACCGCTGTGAACGCGGACTGGGAAAAGCAAAAAATGAGAATATAGTACCAAATCTTTTCGAATATAAATTAAAGAGAATATTTGACTATGAGCCTCTTCCTGCCGATGAGGCAAAAAGAGGCCGGGTGGGAATCCCCCGCGTGCTCAACATGTATGAGAACTATCCCTTCTGGCATACGTTCTTTACGAAACTGGGGTATCAGGTGGTATTGTCCCCTCTATCCAACCACAATATTTATTCACTGGGCATCGAATCCATCCCCAGCGAATCCGAATGTTATCCGGCTAAATTGGCGCACGGACATGTGAGCTGGCTCATTCACGAGGGTGTTGATTTCATCTTCTATCCCGCGCTTTTTTATGAACGCAATGAATTTGAAGAAGCGAATAATCACTATAATTGTCCCATCGTAACCTCCTATTCGGAAAACATAAAAAATAATGTGGAAGAAATCGGGCGCGGAGAAGCCATTTTGCGTAATCCCTTTATGTCTTTCCGCGACGTAAAAACGATATCGGAAGCTTTAATTAAGGAATTCTCGGAGATTCCTGCGGAAGAAATCCTCGATGCCGTAGATGCTTCATGGAAGGAACTGGCTCAGGCAAGGCTTGATATGAAGAAAAAGGGTGAGGAAACCATAGCGTATCTGGAAGAAAACGGCAAACACGGCATTGTTCTTGCAGGACGTCCCTATCATATCGATCCGGAGATTAACCACGGCATCCCGGAACTGATTACTTCATACGGCATTGCCGTTTTCACAGAGGATTCCGTTTCCCATTTGGCGAACCCGGAACGCCCGCTTATCGTGTCCGACCAGTGGATGTATCATTCTCGGTTATACGCTGCGGCAAGCTTCGTGAAAACGCGAGACGATCTGGACCTGATTCAGTTAAACTCTTTTGGCTGTGGCCTGGATGCCGTTACTACCGATCAGGTGAACGATATCCTGTCGGATTCCGGAAAAATATATACATGTTTAAAAATCGATGAGGTCAACAACCTCGGTGCGGCAAGAATACGTATTCGCTCTCTGCTCTCTGCCATTCGCGTCAGAGACAGTAAAAAGCAGACACGCAGTATTCAGTCTTCCGCTATTCATAAAGTACAGTTTACGGAGCAAATGCGCAAGGATTATACGATTCTCTGTCCTCAGATGTCTCCTATCCATTTTGAAATATTAGAGCCTGCTTTCAGGTCTTGCGGCTATAATTTCGAAGTGTTGCCTAACGACAACAAGCATGCCGTAGATGTGGGATTAAAATATGTGAACAACGACGCATGCTATCCGTCCCTTATGGTAGTCGGACAGATTATGGACGCTCTCCTGTCGGGGAAATACGATGTTAATAAGGTAGCCGTTATCATGTCCCAGACTGGAGGAGGCTGCCGAGCTACTAACTACGTCGGTTTTATCCGACGGGCATTGGAAAAAGCCAGTATGCCTCAGATTCCTGTTATTTCACTCAATATGGCGGGAATCGAAACTAATCCGGGGTTTAGCTTAAATGCGGATTTACTCATCCGTGCTGCGTATGGCGCCATATTCGGAGATATCTTCATGCGCTGTGTATACCGTATGAGACCTTACGAGAAGGAAGCCGGTTCAGTGGAAAGGGTACATGCAAAGTGGCTGAAGGAATGCCAGGATTTCGTATCGGCAAAGCACTTGAACTACTTTAAATTCAGAAAGATATGCCGTTTAATCATAGAGGACTTTGATGCGATTCCCATTACGGATGAAGTAAAACCGAAGGTCGGAATCGTGGGGGAAATCCTAGTGAAATTCGCCCCGGCTGCCAACAACCATTTGGTCGAGCTCCTGGAATCGGAAGGCGCTGAAGCAGTTGTTCCCGATTTGATCGATTTCATGCTCTACTGCTTCTATAACCAGATATATAAAGCGGAACAGCTGGGCATGAGCAAAAAGACGGCATTCATCTCAAAGTTGGGCATCGACGCCATCGAGTTCTTACGTTCTTCCTCAAGAAGAGCATTTGAAAAAAGCAAGCATTTTCATCCTCCGGTAAGTATATATAAAATCGTAAATTATGCGAAATCCATTGTATCCATCGGTAATCAGACCGGTGAAGGCTGGTTCTTAACCGGTGAAATGGTAGAACTGATCCACGGAGGAGTTAACAATATTGTGTGCACACAGCCCTTCGGTTGTCTTCCAAACCATGTTGTAGGAAAAGGTGTTATTAAAGAACTTCGAAAGCAATACCCGCTTTCCAATATCGTTGCCATAGATTACGACCCCGGCGCGAGCGAAGTAAACCAATTAAACAGAATTAAGCTGATGCTTTCTACAGCGCAGAAAAATCTAAAAAAATAGGACCGAAAGGCCCTATTTTTTAGATTCATTATATTATTAAATGATTATTCCACGACTCCGCCCTCTACTACCAGACTGTCCGCAGCCACACTATCTCCATAGACCGGTTTTAAGGTCTCTTCGAAATCTTTATGGAAAAACTGTTCTTCTGCCAACCCTTCTATTTCTTCGTTAATCCAGTTAAGCAATTCCGTATTGCCCTTCTGTACCGCCGGAGCAATGGTGTCAAGGTTGCCAATGGATTCAATACCTACCGCAAAGCCTTCGTTCTGCAATGCCCAAGCCAATACTTCGGTGTTATCCGTAGAGAAAGCATCTCCTCTTCCATCTAATAGAGCATCATAAGCTTCCTGATATTCATCAAACTTTAATAGCTTGATTTCCGGATAGTTCTCTTGGAAATAGGTTTCAGCGGTAGTTCCTTTTACTACAATAAGAGTTTTTTCCTTTAACTGTTCCACATCCGTAATCAGGTTACTTTCCGGTGAAACTACGCCTAACGCTACTTTCATATACGGCAAAGCGAAATCTACTTGCTCGCTGCGCTCTTCCGTTACGGTAAAGTTAGCTAAAATAATATCTACTTTTGCTGATTTCAAATATTCAACACGACTGGCCGCTTCCACATATACAAATTCTACCGAATCTTCACTACCAAATAAATCTAAGGCGAGACGTTTTGCAAAGTACACATCATAGCCCTGCACATCACCGTTGGCATCAACATAACCAAAGGGATTTTTATCGCTGAATACGCCGATTACCAGTTTACCATCCGCTTTAATATCTTCCAGACTCCTTGCCTGTGCGGAAGCCAAAGCCTCTTGTGCTTCATCTGCGGTTGCTTCGGCAGTCTCTTCAACCGCCTCTGTTTCCGCCGCTTCCGCTGCTTCTGTAGCATCCTTCTGCGTTTCTGCGGCAGTCTGCTGTGCTTCTGTCTGCCCACAGCCTGCTAATACGCCTGCCAATAAACCTGCTGTTAAAATTACTCCTAACAATTTCTTTTTCATAATTTTCTCTCCTTCAATTTGTTTTATATTTCTAACGCTTCATAGTGAAACGTATTCAGAAACTGTTTTGCTCTTTCCGTTTGGGGATATGCAAAAAAATTTTTAGTTCTGTTCTCTTCTACGATGACTCCCTGATCCATAAAGATTACTCTGTCCGCTACGGCCTTGGCAAATTCCATTTCATGGGTTACAATCGCCATAGTCATGCCGTCTTCTGCCAATTTAAGCACTACCTGCAACACCTCGCGAACCATCTCCGGATCCAGCGCCGCCGTAATCTCATCCAGCAAAAGCACCTCCGGATGCATAATAAGCGCACGTACTATGGCAACCCTCTGTTTCTGTCCGCCGGATAACTGTCTCGGAAACGCGTCCTTTTTATCGGATAAGCCAACCCGCTCTAACAGAACCTCCGCTTCCTTCTCCGCTTCTTTACGGTTTCTTTTCTGCACTTTAACGGGTGCCAGCAGAATATTTTTCATAATGCTCAGATGAGGAAACAATTCATAACTTTGAAAGACCATGCCTATTTTTTGTCTATGCTGATGAACGTTTTTGTCCTTTCTGTCTATAGTCTCTCCGTTTAGAATAATGCTTCCTTCATCGATTGGCTCCAATAGATTCAAGCATCTTAAAAAAGTGCTTTTCCCGCATCCCGAAGGTCCTACAATGACAACTACTTCACCTTTTTGCAAGCTAAAATCAATATCCTTCAAAACCGGTTCATTATTTTCATATGATTTTTTTAAGTGCTTCACCTGTAAAATTTCATTCATTGTTATGACCTCAATTCTTGTATTTCTTTTCCAACCACAAGGACAGCCTGGAAAACGGATAACAAACGATAAAATACATAATAAATATTACTCCGTATATCCAAAGTGCCGCAGTCGGTGTCTGATACCTGGAAGCATCTATAATCTGTTTTCCGACTTTTACCACCTCTACCACACCTATGAGTACCACCAGCGATGTGGTCTTTATCATTCTGGTTAGAAGATTTACTGCCGGAGGTAGCAACCTCCTGATTGTTTGGGGAATAATCACGTAGAAATAGGTCTGCCACCGGTTCATTCCCAATCCGCCGGCACTTTCATATTGGTGCTTCGGCGTCGCTATAAGCGCTCCCCTTACCAAGTCACCCATCTCCGCAGTTCCCCAAAAGGTAAATACGATTATGGCCGCCGCCTCTCCGGAGATATTTAATCCTAAATGTTTTGCGGCCCCGAAATACACGAGAAAAAGTAATACTAACTGAGGCAAAATCCTGACAGTTTCCAGATATAGCCTTGTAATACATCGTACCGTCCTATTCTGGATCGTCATAAGCATTCCTAAAAGAAAACCAAGCAAAACGGAAAGTCCCATTGCAATTACGGCGATACGAAGAGTTACCCACAAGCCTTCCCACAGTCTAATAAAATTTCTACCCTGAAACAGTACTTGTATCCCCAAATCCTGCATAGCGCACTTTCCTTTCTACGAATGATGCAATAACAGATATCGGAAGCAAAATGACGAGATATGCCGACACAAGCATAAACAAAGCTTCATCCGTCTTATAATAAATACCGATTAAATCCTTTGCTACAAACATCAGATCAGCCAATGCAACCGCGCTGAATACCGAAGTTTCTTTTATTAGAAAAATAATATTTGCACAAAATAGCGGAACAGACGTGGATACTGCCTGCGGAAGTGTGATATGGCGGAATATCTGACTCCTGGTAAAACCAAGGCTTAAACCTGACTGGGTCTGAATCTCCGCGACATTATCGAGTCCCGACCGGAATGCCTCAGACATATAACTGCCTCCCAGAAATGCCAATCCGATAATCGCACAGCTCTCCGAACTAAGTACCACTCCGAGCTTTGGCAAACCGAAATACAGGAAAAAAAGCTGTATTAAAAGCGGAGTATTTCTTGATAACTCTATATAAGCATTTACTATTTGCATCAGTACCGGAATTTTTAAATATTTTATTATACTCGTAATCAATCCTGTCAAAAATGCGAGCAGGATTCCTGCAGCCGCAATTCTTAAAGTCAATACCGCAGCTTCAATATAAAGCGGCAAATGAGCCTCCATAAACTCCAGATCCATCCCCTTTTCTCCTTTCACTTCTAATTTTGGCGTCAAAAAAGAAGCATGTATACAATATATACATTTGTACCTGCTTCTAATCTTTCAACACTTTAAGCAAGGCTGTCAGATTGAAATTATTTTTATTTCCTATCATTTCTATAGGGTTAGTATATTATTGTTTTTTTATGTTGTCAATACTTTTTCAAAAATATTATATTTAATATATATATGTTATATATGTTTTAAGAGAAAATATGATTTAACAATGTCTTTTTCCAAAAAAAAAATCTGCAAACGCAGATTTTTTGTAGTCAACATCATTCTTATTTTTTCGGTATCGCTACTGTAAAGCAGCTTCCCTTGTTTACTTTACTGTCCGCCGTTATCGTCCCTCCATGGGCTGCGACAATTGATTTAGCAATAGTTAAGCCGATTCCCGAACCTCCTGTTTGGCGGCTACGGGATTTATCCGTCCGGTAAAAACGTTCAAAGATGTGGGGAAGCTCCTCCTCCGAGATGCCGATGCCGCTATCCTTTACTCGGATAATACCGTTTACCTCCGTATCCGTTACATCAACATTAACTGCTCCGCCTTCCGGCGTATATTTAATAGCGTTGGAAAGGAGATTTATCACTACCTGCAGCATTCTATCTCTGTCTGCACAGACGAAAGAGGATTCTCCCCTCACCGACACCGTCAGTTTCTTCTTTGCCCCTTCCGCTTCCAGAGTATCAAAAGCCGCCCGGGCGACTTCCAATAAATCCGGTTGTGACTTATTTAATCTAAGATTATCTCCTTCCACCTTTGCCAAGCGTTCCAAATCTGCCACCAGATTGCCAAGTCGCTGCACCTCTTCGTGACAGCCGGACAGTCTTTCCGGCGTTACCTCCCATACTCCCTCGAGCATCGCCTCCAAATGAGCGCTGACCGCGGCAAGGGGGGTACGCAGCTCGTGCGCCACATCCGTAGTCAACTGTTTGCGAAGATTTTCCTGTTCATTCAACGCACTGGCAAGATGATTGATTGCAGACACGAGAGCATCCAATTCTCGAGTATTCGTTTCGCTTTCAAACCGAATATCATAATTCCCCTTGGAAATCTGCTTTGCTATATAAGCGGTCTTCACCACAGGGCGAGCGATTCGGCGAGCCAGCAGACTTCCGACAACAACGGAAAAAAAGCCTGCCAAAATACCTATTGTAAGCAAAACAATATTTAGAGTATTAATAAATCGAAAGTCATTCTCACTGAAAAAATAGGGGCCGTAATAGGTGATGGATACGGAACCAATCCTCTGTCCGTCTTTCTCAATGTCATAAGTATGAGATACAAAGCCTCCGTCCTGTTTCCATTTTTCCATGCGTAACGAAATCTCATCCATAACCTGCCAGCACTTAGACATGTCGTGATTTTCCGCATCCCACAGCAGATTTCCATCGACATCATAAATTTTCAAAATATAGCTTTCATATAAAGCATACATACCGATAGTATGCAGAAAATCCTGATTCCAACTGTGGGTAAACGAGTTGTATTGAACACCGAGATCACTTACAATATTCTCGCTCCGCGTCTGTTCCTGTTTCGTAATATAATCTTCAAATTCGCGGTTTATAAACCAATTGGAAAATACGCTGATAAGCGCGACGGTAACTAATACGACCAACAGTATGGACAGTGATAATTGTGTTCTCAAACTCCGCATCATGTTGATAACCGTTCTCCTTTCACACTAACCGCTGCCGAACTTGTAACCCAATCCATGGACAGTCAAGATATATACCGGTTTCTTCGGATCATCCTCTATCTTTTGGCGCAAGTTTTTGATATGGCTGTCGATGGCGCGGTCATAGCCTTCAAATTCGTTGCCCAGCGCAGTTCCAATAAGCTCCTCTCTCGTAAAGACTTTTCCCGGATATTTGATAAGTGCGGATAAAATCTTAATTTCATTAGGCGTCAAATTGACCATACGCCCCGATTTTTGGAACACACTTTTTTCAAAATCCACGACGAGATCTCCGCCATTAAATGAATTCCTCACGTTCAACGGCATAAGGTCGCTCTGCGTTCTCCGAAGCACCGCTTCAATGCGCGCGTACAGCTCCTTCAAGCTAAAAGGCTTCGTAATATAGTCGTCCGCACCGATTCCTAATCCGTGAAGCAAATCATTCTCTTCCGCTTTTGCCGTAAGCATCAAAATAGGGACTCTCGACTTTTTTCGTATCGCCTTGCATATTTCTTCACCGGATATATCCGGAAGCATTAGGTCCAGAACTACCAATGAAATATTTTCCTTATCAAAGATTTCAAGGGCTTTCTTCCCGTTTTCTGCGGGAAAGACATGAAAGCCCTTGCTTTCCAAAAGTGCGGACACTACCTCGAGTATTTTGGGTTCATCATCCACCGCCAATATATTCTTGCTCACGTTAGGCATAGCAAATCCACTCCCATAGTCAATTATGCGACGACATCGTATCCTTGATCCTCTATCTCCGCCTTGATTTCATCCGTGGACACCTTTCCGGGATCAAATTCTACTTCTACTGTCTTGTTATCCAAATCCACCGCCACTCCGAATACGCCGGACAACGCGCCCACAGCATCCGTAACAGCTCTGACACAATGCTCACAAGACATACCTTCCACATATAAAATTACTTTTTCCATTTTCGTAAATCCTCCTATCTGTTTTTTATAATATGAATTTATTTATTCAAATCAAAAGGCTTTAAAAACTTATATACTTCTATCATCTTTCCGTTCTCCTCCACCTTGACGGTTTCATATGCCCAGCCTTCTACATTATCGGGGGAAACACCGGCTGCGATAAGTGACTCCGGGTCTAATACAAACACTATATCCTTATCCTGATTGTCACCTGTCACGGAATTAATCTCCATGTCCTTTGCCCATTCAAACATGTTTCCTCCACCAAGCTTCACACCGTAATGATCCATGGCTGAATGGTAATTGATAGCGCTTCGGTAATTGTCTACTATTTGCTTATAGGCAGCAAGCGGTGTGGAAATATCATTAAATTTCAAGCCTTCGACATCAAAGTCGGTTCCTGCGGCCATTTTATCTCCTAACAGGGTATAATTATCCGGAAGCTTTCCCATATCGAGACCTGCATCGATAAAAGGCTGTATATCGAATTCCAGCATTGCGTCATAAAGAGGGCTTTGATCGTAATTAGCACTCCAGACAAAACGCACTGTACCGTCAGGCGCTTCTAAGCTATAACCACTGTTCGTTTCATCCACTTTAACACTGTCAGACATTTTTTGCAAAACATTCTCAAAAGAGGCGACAGAGCCCTTTCCTATTACGTCCGTATCGGCACCTGCGGTTCTTAGAAGAAAGGTAAAAAAAGCTGCGACAACGAGAATTGCAACGGCTATTGCAATTATAACTTTTTTATTCTTACTCATATTTTTTCATATCTCCTTTCTGTATTATGGGCTTAAATCTTTTTAAACGCAAGGCATTTGTAAGGACAGAAACCGAACTCAGACTCATAGCTGCCGCAGCAAAAATCGGGTTTAAGAGCGGACCTCCGAAGAGATAGAGCAGACCGGCAGCGATAGGAATACCAATTACGTTATAGCCAAATGCCCAAAACAGATTCTCCTTTATATTGCGTATCGTTTTTCTGCTCAGATGAATTGCCGTAGGAACATCCATCAGGTCAGACCGCATGAGCACTATGTCCGCACTCTCCATTGCCACATCCGTACCGGAACCGATAGCAATACCGATATCGGCCTGAACCAGGGCTGGAGCATCGTTGATGCCGTCACCTACCATAGCCACCTTGCGGCCGGTTTCCTGCAGTTTCTTAACTTCATTCGCCTTATCCTGCGGAAGCACTTCCGCAAGAACGCGGTCAATACCTACCTGACGGGCAATGGCTGCGGCAGTCTTCTTGTTATCGCCTGTAATCATCGCCACTTCGATACCCATTTTATGCAGACTCTCAATAGCAGCCTTGCTGCTTTTCTTTACTACGTCCGCCACAGCTATAATGCCTGCCGGTTTATCGTCAATTGCAATGTACATCGGCGTCTTTCCTTCCTCCGCCAGCCTGTCGGAATCCATTTCCAATTCCTTTAATCCAATATTTCTTTCATCCATCAGCTTACGGTTGCCGGCCAGAACAAAACTGCCGTTTATCTGTGCTTCTATTCCGCGCCCTGTAATAGATGCGAAATTATCCACTTTAATAATATCGATTCCGTCTCTCTCCGCCCTTGCGACAATCGCCTGTCCCAAAGGGTGCTCGGAAGCTTTTTCCGCCGAAGCAGTAATCTGAAGCAAAAGGTCGGCCTTGGTCCCCTCTGCGGGTAATATATCCGTAACAGTAGGCTTACCTTCCGTGATTGTACCTGTCTTATCAAATACAATCGTATTTATCTTATGCGCAATTTCCAGAGCCTCACCGCCCTTTATCAGAATACCGTTCTCAGCTCCTTTTCCCGTACCTACCATGATTGCTGTAGGTGTCGCCAGACCGAGTGCACAAGGGCAGGCAATTACCAGAACCGAAATAAAAATAGTCAATGCGAATTTCACATCGCCGCCTGTTCCAATAAACCATGCAATGCCTGCCAAAAGTGCGATAACGCAAACCACCGGCACGAAATAACCGGATACAATGTCTGCCATCTGCGCAATAGGCGCTTTAGAGCCCTGTGCATCCTCTACCAATTTGATAATCTGTGCCAGAGCAGTATTACTGCCGACCTTTTCTGCACGAAAACGAATCGTTCCCGTGGTGTTGATAGAAGCCGCGTATACTTCATCATTTGCTTTCTTATCCACCGGCATACTCTCACCCGTCAGCATGGATTCATCGATTGCAGTATTTCCCTCTATCACAGTACCGTCAACAGGGATCTTTGCGCCGGGCTTTACGACGATAATATCTCCGACTTCCACTTCTTCAATAGGTATTTCCTTTTCTTCGCCGTTCTGCACCACAATCGCTGTCTTAGGTGCCAGTCCCATCAGCTTCTTAATCGCCTCGCTTGTACGCCCTTTGGAAACTGCCTCCAACGATTTACCTAACAAAATAAGTGTAATGATGACTCCTGCTGTCTCAAAATAGAGTGATTCCACTGCATAAAAATTCCCCTTTGCGATTTGGAACGCATTATAAGCGCTGTAAATAACGGCTGATGTCGTTCCGATTGCAATGAGCGAATCCATATTAGGGCTTCTCTGCCAGAGGGATTTAAAACCGACCGTGTAGAATTTGTACCCCACGCCGATGACCGGCACGACAAGCATAATCTGCACCATAGCATAAAGCAGCGGAAACTGCATAGGGTTCAGTCCTGCCGGAAAAGGAAGTCGTATGAACCGAATCATAGGTGCCATCGCAATATACAACAGGGGAAGGGAAAATACGGCCGAAACAATGAATTTAGTCCAAAGGATTCTTACTTCTTTTTGCTTACGAATTCTATCTTCATCGGCTGCAACCGCCTTGTTTACCTCCAAAGCCTGATATCCTGCCTTCTCTATTGTCTCACGAATAGTCGAATATCGTACCTGCTGCGGAAAATATGCAACCGTAGCTTTTTCGGTAGCAAAATTCACCGATACGCTTTCGATACCTTCCAGCCTTCCGATAGCTTTTTCCACTCTCTGCGCGCACGCTGCGCATGTCATACCACCGATGGGAATCGTTACGCTCTGGCTGTCAGTCTTCTCCACTACCTGATAACCTATTTTAGTTACTCTATCCTTAATGGCCTCCAAACCGATTACGGCTTTGTCATACTCCACGAATAACTTTTCGCTGGCAAGATTTACATTTGCCTGTTTTATGCCTTCCAGCTTACGTACACTTTTCTCAATTCTTTGGGCACAAGCCGCACAAGTCATGCCATGTATACTTAATACTTGATTTTCCATCTTACGTATTAATCTCCTTTCCTAACCTCTGTAGCTGCCGTAGATTATTAAACAAGCTTTCTGCAAGAGGCTTTCTGTTTATCATAATTTCATTTTATCGCAAATAATACTTTATGCAACTACGCACTTTATTGTACAATAGTACCCAAAAAGGTACTATAATGTTTTTAACCCTTGACCTTTACAAACCACCATAGTATCATAATTCAAATAATCAGCTGTTTGGGTTCACATAATAAAGGAGGCTAATCCTTATGATTTACAACTGTCCTGTAGAAACTACTCTTAAAATGATTGGCGGAAAATATAAAGCCCTTATTCTATGGCATTTGATTGACTCCACTCTGCGGTTCGGCGAACTGCGCAAGCTTATCCCGCATGCCACGTCTAAAATGCTTACCCAGCAGCTCCGAGAATTAGAGGAGGATAATTTGATAAGTCGAACGGTATATCCTGTAGTGCCTCCGAAGGTAGAATATTCCTTAACCGATTTGGGCAGAAGCATTCGCCCTATTTTGCTTGCCATGTATGATTGGGGCTCCGATTATCTCAGAAAAAACGGGCAGGAAGTAAACTGCTCCATGCATCTTAAATCATAGTCTGATATTATCGTTTCCAGTTAGCGAATATCTGCTCGGATTCCTGCAAAAAGCTATAAGGAATCGTAATAGATTCTTCTGTTATTATTTGGTCTTTATCAAAAATCGGCCATGGATTGCATCCGCCCGCTTCCACTTCGACACGGTCCATAGAGAATTGGTTGCCGCAGTTCTGGCATACTAGCATATTGCCTTCTTGTTTATAATACCCCCTGCCGGAATCAAAGCATACCTGGCAGGTATTGAAAGCCGTACGGATACTTCCGTCCTCCGCCTTGACTGCGATAACTTCCATCGCTACTCCGTCTACCTCCACAGGATAAAAAGAAGAGTTTTCCGTAATGTCCGCAACGGGAATAACCAAATCTTCTCCGGTCGAAGCCATACTTTCTTCCGTTGCCAGGTTCCCTGCAGTGCTTTCGTCTTCAAGAACTGCGTTATTTTTCTGTCCGCAAGCCGTCAATATGAGTGTTGGTAAAAGCACCAAAACTATACACACAATACCCTTCACATATCTTTTTTCTTTTTTCCCATTTCCATTATTTATTTCTCCAAGTTCCGAATTTGATCTTTTATTAAATAAAAACATCTCTTTTCTCTCCTTTATCTTTCAATTTTCTTTTTTTTGCGGCCAATATATATCCGTATACCGCTTCCTTTCCTTTTACATTAACGTCACTGGCAACACGAACCACCCGCCGCCTGTGCAAAATACTCAGGGGGATAAATCAATGTATCGTAGGAGGAAACTTCTTCTTTTATTGCCTCCGAATCGATATTATCCAAACTATCTACAATTTTTATATATCCAAAAAACCGATTGCTGCCGTCATAGAATTGGAAATCTTCCGAAGGCGGGAAATATAGGGAATTCTCTCCTTTTTCCAGTGAAAGCTCGGCATAATATGCCGGAACAATTATTTCATTAGCTACCCCCTCATTCGTCGACTGATTATCGATGTTCCACTGTACATTCAACCCTGCCTGGACAACCGCAATCGCCGGTTCAAATCCATTGTCCGTCAAAGTTACATTTATCTGCTGTATATTGTTGCCATACTCGTCCGTTGCCTGCTCTGCAACCGCAATATTTTCAACAGGTATTTCATAGTCGGACAGTATCGGTTCCGGAGCGGCCGGAGTAGTGTCAGCAGCTACACTCTCCGAAGAAGATCCATCGCCTTCTGCTACAGTAATGGAACCTCTAATCATGCCCATCCAACAGGTATACTGAAATGTTCCCGTTTCCATCGGTGTAAACTCGATGATGTTTTCACCTTCCGTGAACTTATGGTTTATGCTGTATTCTCTAATAATCATCTCATTGTTGCATCCGTTGATGCTGCCTTGCGACGCATCGATAATCCATTTTACCGGCATTCCTGCCTGAACAGTGATATCCGGATATCTGCCCGGGGAAAGCGTGCTGTTTACGACCTGCACACCATCCTTTGTTTCTGCGCTGACGCTATTAGTTTGTTCGCTGCCGTCCCTCTTCGCAAATGACATTGGCAGATATAGTCCTGCCAGATTCACGCCTTGTGAAAACATGGATAGTCCCAATACAACGACGAGTACCGCACCTGCAGTCATTACCTTATTCGTGAACTTTTTGCCGAGTGCCGTTCCGACCGCGCCGAGCGCGAACATCAAAGGTACGGTTCCTATGCTGAACAAAAACATGGATATGGCTCCTGCAACAGCACTTCCTGTAGAGAGCGCATATATCTGCATTGCCTGCAACGGTCCGCAGGGCATCAACCCATTTAAAAGTCCTACGATAAAAGGACTTTTGCTTTTTCCCTTTTTTGCGTTGATTTTGCGGGCAAATATCCGGGGCATCCTTGGGTTAAGTCTACGAAGCCACGGAAATATACCGAGCATATTGATTCCCATAATTACCATGAAAACGCCCGCCACTAATTTCATAGTTCCCTGCATCGTATTGGAAAAAGTTAATACCGAACCAAGTGCTCCGACAATAAAGCCTACAACCGTATAAGAAACCACACGGCCTAAATTATATAAAAATGACGGTCTTAGAAAGGCAAAACGACTGTTTTCTTCTACCTCTTCCTTATGTGGCATACATTGCGACAGATTGATGCCGCCACACATTGCCACACAGTGCACCGATGTAATCAGACCTATTACAAAAAGCATTCCATATCCCATATTGGTTTCAGCTAACTGGCCTGGAACCAACAGATTTAAAAGGCCAAACTGCTGTATGATTGTATAGAGGGAAAATATAATGAGAAGCAGCCCTATCATCCGATTGTTTCCCGATAATTTTTTGTTTTCTCCGGTCAGTACCTCATAATCCAGCTTTTGGATAACCGAGGTAATATCTTTTAAAGAAATAATATCCGTGTCGTATGTGATATCGGCGGTCCCTGCATTATAACTGACCGATACTTCCTGTATACCGGCAGTATTGCGCAGTTTTTTTTCTATTTTATTCTGACAGCTCACACAGGTCATACCGCCAATTTTCAATGTTTTGGATTTTATACCTGATTTCATTTGGCATCCTCCTTTTGTTCTCATGGCATGAGTATAGGAAACAAATTTGTAGAAGTTATGTAGATAAAAAATTTTTTTATATTTTAATTTAATTAGGTAATTGTGAAACATTTTATATAGAATTTATATAAAAAAGGAGGAATCTTAATTGCGTAAAAACAGGGCTTGGTACGAAACATACCAAACCCTGCAAAAAATATTGAAAGGCTTTATCAAATCACGTGATATTCCTTTAATAATTTATTAATTTCTGTACCCTCAATCTTTTTGAGAACTTCTTTCAGCACTATTCTTTCCACTACACCAAGCTTCATATCTGTAGCTTTTTTGCCGTCGCGAAGCTGAACGGTGGCATTTAACAAATCTCGCACATCGTATACACTTCCCCAGACTTCAGGCACACCCCTGTCGATATTCAACAACGTATAAACCGCCTCCATGCCGGTACGGATTGAATATTCGGTCGTAAAGATAGTATCTCTCTTTGTCTCCGCAAACTGGCCTAAAAAAGCGAAATTAACGGCACCTTGCGGTACGACATCCGGCCTGTCGCCATATGCACGGGGCATGAAAAATGCGGTAATATACGGCATCATGCAAGGCACTGTATTGGCGCTGTTTGTAGCCAAATCCTCGATTTCATTTTCCGGCACACCGATATGGTAGAGCCACTCCATACAGATTTCCTTGCCTGTACAATCTCTCATCGGCTTTTTTACATAATCGCCCGGTTTGTCGGAAAACAAGCCATATACCCAGACAAGAAGCTGATCCTTAGGCTGACTGCGGAACTGGGGCTGACGATTGATCGTCCAGCTCAGGAGCCATGAAGAATCCTTTGCCGTAACGATACCGCCGGTAACGACCTTGCCGGAGAACGGATCGCGCTTACATATTTTCTGGATATACGGAACGATACGCCGATCGACTGTATTGACGGTGGCACTCATCCAATTGGATTGCTCCGGGTCATAACAGAACTTATCCGGATGTCCGAAGGACTTGTCCTGAGCCGCTATCTTCCGCCACATATCCCAGCCTCCGCCTGCTTTGATCTCGGTATTGAAACCGGCCGGCGTGTTCTGATCACCGATTGTAGAGTTCTCGACACAGCCTCCATTGGTAATAAATACAAGGTCATTCTCGGTAAGGTCTATGCTTTCTTCCTTACCATCGCGGATGACATCTATGCTCGTAGCCTGCTTTTTGTCCCCGGTGCAGTTAAATTGTACATTTACAACCTTGACACCGTAATGAAACTGTACTCCGAAATTCTCCAAATATTTTACCATAGGCAGAATCATGGATTCATACTGGTTGTACTTTGTAAAACGCAGCGCTTTGAAATCGGGCAGACCTCCGATATGATGGATAAAGCGTTGAATATAAAGCTTCATTTCCAAGGCACTGTGCCAGTTCTCGAAAGCAAACATCGTACGCCAATACAGCCAGAAATTGGAATCCAATACTTCGCTGTCGAACACATCGGTAATACGCTTATCCTGCAGTTCTTCGTTAGGAGTGAAGAAGAGTTTCATAATCTCTAAGGCTCCCTTGTCCGAGATAGCGAATTTCCCGTCCGTGCCGGCATCCTCACCTCTATTGACAGTGGCGCGGCAAAGAGAATAATTAGGATCCGCTTTATTCAGCCAATAGTATTCATCGAGAACCGATACTCCTTCCGTTTCAATGGAAGGAATGGAGCGGAACAAATCCCACATACATTCGAAATGATTGTCCATTTCACGGCCGCCACGCATGACATATCCTATATTTTCATACTTATAACCGTCGCAGGCTCCACCGGGAATAGGCTCTTTTTCAAGAATATGGACGTGCTTGCCCGCCATTTGTCCATCTCTGACAAGGAAACAGGCTGCCGCAAGAGCGGCAAGACCGCTACCAACAATATACGCCGACTTCTCGTCAACACCTTCCGGCCTTAACGGTCGGGCAAAAGCTTCATAATTACCACTTGAATAATACATATACATAGCCTCCTTTAGTCCTTGTTTAATTGATGATTATATGCTATCAATTCTTATAAATACTCACAATAAACAGAAATCCCTCCGTGATAATATTTTTATCACGGAGGGACTAAATGTACAAAGTTTTATCATTTGACTTATTTTGATGTATTTTTGTCCGTACGGTAGCCGTCTAAGGCGGAGGAAATATTTCCATGCACTAATATCGCCAAACGGTCGATGATGACCTGAGGGTCCTCTCTCATGTCCTTCTTAATCCAATCCAGCATAAGACCAACAAAAGCAAATTTGTAGAAATCGGCAATAAATCTTTTGTCCTCTTCGCGCACCGCCATTCCGACAGCCTTTTCTTCCACAACGCCGAGCATGAGATTATAGGTCAGTTTATATAGGTAGATTTCTACCTGCTCCCGGCTGACAGAATGATAGACGTTCATAATAAACGGCTTGTTGTCCAGAACTGCTTCAAAAATCCTTAAAAAGCCCTGCTGCCAGGTGTCATAAGTCTTTTTTCCTTCCAATGCTTTTGCCGCATCTTCTGCGCAAGACCATTCCACGAGATCATAAATATCCCTAAAATGATAGTAGAAGGTCATGCGGTTAATGCCGCAGTCTTCTGCAATGTCGTTAATCGTAATTTTATCCAAGGGCTTCTTTAAAAGCAGGTTTTTCAGCGACGCCTCCAGTGCCCGTTTCGTCGTTTGCGACATTTGACCGCTCCTTTCTCAAGGCTGCATCATACGTTTATATCAATATCATTCTTCTGTTTTATCATAACTCTCCAAGAAATTATGCACAACACCATTTTTTTTATATGCGATAATCGTGCTCAGATTCACGTTTTCCACACTTTTGAAAATATTACTTTCCACGTATGGATTCACTTTTTTCAACTGCTTAATCAGTTCCTTGATCTCCATTCTCTTGGAGCCCATACTTCCGTCGCTGCGGCAGGTGGTGCAATTGTCCGTAAAACGGCAGGCACATTGAATGAAATGCAGATTATTGTAATCCCGCCAATGCTTTATATCCTCCTCACGAACCAGATACAGCGGACGTATCAGTTCCATTCCTTCAAAATTAGTGCTGTGAAGTTTCGGCATCATTGTCTGTACTTGGGCACCGTAGAGCATTCCCATCAATATAGTTTCTATCACATCATCATAATGATGGCCCAATGCAATTTTATTGCAGCCTAATTCCTTCGCTTTACTGTACAGATAGCCTCTGCGCATCCTCGCACATAGATAACACGGCGATTTCTCTACATCATAAACAGATTCAAAAATATTGGTTTCAAAAACCGTAATCGGAACCTGAAGCAATCTGGCATTGTTTTCGATTACCTTTCGATTGGTTTCATTATAACCGGGATCCATTACAAGAAATACCAGTTCAAACGGAAATTTGTTATGGCGCTTCAGCTCCTGAAACAGTTTTGCCATGAGCATAGAATCTTTTCCCCCGGATATGCAGACAGCAATTTTATCTCCCTCTTTTACGAGATCATAAGTATTTATCGCTTTGGCAAATGCAGAGAACAGCGTTTTATGGAATTTCTTTCTGATGCTCTTTTCAATCTCTTCGCATCTGCTTTCTTCCGAACCTTCTCTGTCCGTATCTTTTTCCAAAGCGGACAAAAGCCAGGCACCGTAGCCGTTTTGAAGATTGTACGCCTCATATCCTCTGGCATTCAACAGACCTGCAGCGTCTGCACTGATAATGCCCTTTCCGCAATACAAAATGAGCTTTTTATCCCTCGGCAGCTCATAATCTCCCTGTTCTATCCGATTCATACTAATATTTACTGCCCCCGGAATATATCCGTGTCCGAAGGATATCTCGTCCCGGACATCTACCAGCATATAATCTTGTTCCTTCATTTCTTCCAGTTGCTCTAATGTAATATCTATGCCCTGTCTCATACTACACATCCATCCCGCATATATCTTTTATGACCTCACCGGCAAGAATCAAACCGGCAACTGAAGGAACAAAAGCCACACTTCCCGGAATATCTCTTCTTTCGGTACATTTATGTGCTGCTCCGGGCGGACAGATGCACTGTGTCCTGCAACTTATGGACATATCTTCTATGGGTCTTGTTGGCTTCTCCTTGGAATAGACCACTTTCAGCCGATCAATTCCTCTCTTTTTCAGCTCCCGTCTCATTACCTTGGCAAGAGGACACATAGAAGTTCGATAAATATCTTCTACTTCAAATTTTGTCGGATCGAGCTTATTCCCGGCTCCCATACAACTGATAATCGGAACATTCGATTCATGAGCACGCACAACTAGATCAAGCTTGGCAGTTACGGTATCCACTGCATCAATAACATATGAATAAGCGCCAAAATCAAAATCCGCCGCATTTTCCGGAAGATAAAAACATTTGTGTACTTCTACCTCTGCCTTTGGATTGATGTCGAGAATGCGCTCTTTCATCACATCCACTTTATATTTTCCTATTGTTTTATAAGTCGCAATAAGCTGCCTGTTCAGATTGGTCAGGCAGACCTTATCATCATCGATCAAGTCAAAGTTCTTAATACCGCTGCGAACCAGTGCTTCTACAGCAAAACCGCCCACACCGCCGATTCCAAAAATTGCAACTCTGGCATTCTGCAACTTGTCCATCGCTTCTTCGCCAAACAACAATTGTGTTCTTGAAAACTGATTTAACATTTCATTATCCACTTTCTATATTGATACATTGCTTATAGTCGGCTTTAAGATTAAAACATAGACACATGCTTTGTCAAGTGGATTAGGTAAAAACAACTGCTACTATACATCATAATACCAGTTCCAATCACCATGATATATCATTCTTTTATTCATTCCGCCATCCACCTTAATGGTTTCCCCTGTAATAAAATCTTGCCCACATAAAAAAAGTACCATATCGGAAATATCTTTAGGCGTTCCGATTTTTCCTGCCGGAATCGCTGCACGGTCTTCCCGGCTGAACTCCTGCTGATCCGTCACATTAATCCAACCCGGCGCAATACAATTAACAAGTACATCCGGACCTAATGATACGGCCAGAGCATGGGTCAAAGCGACAATTCCGCCTTTTGCACTTGTATATGCCTCTGAATCGGGCTCCGATTGAAATGCTCTGGAAGAAGCAATATTGATAATTCTTCCGCGATTTTTCATTAGTTCATCTTTACATAGGCGGCTCAGTTCATATGGTGCTTTTAACCCAATTGCTAAAGTATAATCAAATTCTTCATAGGATAAACCGGATAAAATTCCTTTATTCCCACGGCAGGCGTTATTGACAAGAACGTCAATCCGTTTCAGTTTCTCCATTGCAAACTCGATAAACTCCTTTAACGCCATAGGGTCTGCGACGTCTCCGCAAAAGTAATGCAGATTGGGATGTTCTTTTGCGAATTCGGATGCTTTCTTTTCATCAATATCAATAAAGCAAACCAGGTCACCGGCTTGAACAAAATCCAAGCATATCTGTTTTCCAATACCATGTCCGCCTCCGGTAACAACTATTCCTCTATTCATCGTAGCCTCCTCCCTGTCGGCATATAACTGTTTCTTTATTTATTATCTGCAATTGTTCGATATGCCTGTTCTGCAAGATTCCCGATTTCGGAAAATAAATCAGGTATCTCTGACAAACAGTCCTCATCATAACAATAAAACCTAACAATTCGATTAGTAAGGTCTTCAAGCAGGACTCCGCACCGATGGAACAAAGAGCCTGCCTGTAGCCAATCGTTACGCTCATATTCTTCTCCTATCTGCAGCAGCACATTTCCTAATCTATTATAATTTCCCCGATAACATATATCTTCTTCACCGGTAATCCCTAATATCTCATTCGGAAGCTTAGGCACTGTGCCCAAATATTCCGTTATAGATGCAAGAGCGTTCTTATATTCTGTCTCTGATAAGCTATTTTTCCAGGACGAAAACTCCTTAGCGGCTTTTCGATAGGCATTTATTCCAACAAAGTCCGGTTTGTCAAATAACTGTCTCGCAGCTTTATTGCGAAGGCATTTTTCTGTCAATTCATATTTGTCAATTGGAGTTTCTCTTATACGAAATCGGATAAAACCGTTTCTGTCTCCAACCGCATTTTTTTCAATCTGCCAGGCCAGTATAAGTTCTTCCTCTGCCAGTTCTTGTAACGCCTCCCTATCACAATCGTATATTAACACGCTTTTTTTCTCATCATCATAGCCCACCATTAGTACATAGTGTATCGGTATATGATATTTGTGATACATCTTTAGATATGGCAAGTGAAACATATCCAGCGGCCCCAATATAACCGGTTTACCGCTATCAATTTCTTTCTTTATTGAGTTTAATGCATATGTGAGCGATCTTCCTTCTGAAATTTGATAATCCAAGCCTATAATATCCTTAATATTATCATAAGTTTTTCTCGTTCGCCCGTCTGCCACACTGAACATAAACGGGCTGTCGGCCTCTTTAGATTTTAAGAATACGGATTCTCCAAAGCTACTTAAGGCAAAAAAGAATGCTTCGGGAAGGACCTGATCTGTTTGCGTAGCATACACGTCTTCAATACCGCTCCACATACAGCACCCACTGGATAAATGATGTTTAACTTGTAATAACCTTCTGCTCATAAATAATCCTTTCTATACAGTTGTATTTATATTTACTTCTGATATATAAAAAGGATAAACCCTCATACAATACGAGAGTCAAGACTAATTTGCGTTTCTTTCTTTTATCGGAAAACAAAGCTCTGTAACATATTCTCTGTCATCCGAACAATTTCCGGGAGAGCTATAGTAAATCGAAAAAGTCTGTCCATCTATTTCCAAACGATTTTCTTCCAGCCATTCTGCAACAATCAAATTAATAGTACCAATTTGAGAATAGCATCCTTTAAATACAATCGAAACTACTTCACGTTCAGGAAGGGGATATATTTTAACCTCATTGTCTGCTGCATATTCCTTATCCAAAGGAAACTGCACTTCAACATCCAACATTTCATTGCTATCATCAGCACCATGATAAACGGCCATCGCCGGTGACTCCGTATCAACCTTGATACCACAGACTTCGCATGCTTTATTCAACTGTTCCCATAGGATTCCTTCTTCAGGATAATCATGTATAATTCCTCTCAGGCTTGCCACCCACAATGGTGCAATCGTTTTCCGTACAATGGAAAGTGCATAGTCTTCCAATTTTTTATCCGTATTTATCACTACTTTGATTTGTCTGATTTGATCTTTTATTTTTCTCAGTTCTCTATATTTGCTTTGTAACTTTAATCGTAAAAGGACAGTAACATCAGACTGTTGCATTAATAAAATTTCTTTAATTTCCTCCAGCCCAAATCCCATTGATTTCAATGATATTATTTGATTTGCTTGTAATAACTGTTGCTTATCATAATAACGATAACCATTCAGTTCATCCACATATTGCGGAACCAATAGCCCGATTTTATCATAATTGCGAAGCATATGGATACTGATTGAAGATAATGCGGAAAACTCACCTATCCTTAACATGTTTTCACCTTCTTTAAGTAATTGTAAACCCCTTCAAATTTATCTCGTCATTCCTATTACATTCATAATCCGCTCCCGTTAAAATCCTCGCCGTTGTCCAGATACTTTAGTATTCCCCGGACAATCTCGTGATCCTCTTCAGGGCAGACCTCATACAGAGCCTTGCAAAAACATTTGTTCTATCCTTCTTAATATTGATATTGAATTAAATTTCATAGTACTGTATTTCTTACCAACTATCAATAGTATAATTTGAATATTCTACATATGAGAGGAAATCGCTTGAAAAGATAATGCCTCTTTACTATCTCCGCAATTTATGATTACTACTATCAAGTGTCAAAAACACTTATCATAGTATCCGCAATTTTTATTATAGTGTTTGCTGTCGGAGCGTGTATATTTACTTGCTTTTTTAGTGTTAACGAAACAAAAGATGTGGTTACTGCTGCTTCAAAAATACACGGTGCGGGTTCGGTTATCGGATTCATCTTATTTTTGCTTGTTCCGCTGATTTTTGCCATACTCTCATTCAAAGCCAATGATGGAATAACCGGAATAATATCCGTGATTTCCTTTATACTTGCTTTCCTATTTTTTGTGCTATTTATCATGGCAGATAAACCGGAATTCTCTAAATCAATAGTGGCAAAGGAAGGTTTATGGCAACAAATGAACTTATTCTTTATGTATCTTCCACTTGGATACATTTCAATAAAAAAATTTTTGGACTGGTTAAGTAGCTATTCCTAATGCTGTAATTCTTCTATTGTTTCATCGCACCAATGTATAACAGCTTCATTTGATATTATACCCTTTCTTAGAATTGCATTGATAAAAAGGAATCGCTCCTTCGATATTTCTTGGATGCCCTGTTTCAAGTCCTCTTGCATTCTAAGATACTTTTCAATATTCTCTTCATGCCGTTCCTTATAATTTTCCAGCATACGGATTACATTTTCCCTCGGCTGGCTGCTTGAAAACAATAATTTCAGCATAAATTCAGAGCGTATTGGTTGTTGCATGGTCTCTTCCAAAAACCATGCCTCAAGCTCCCGTTTTCCCTTTGGGGTTATTCCATACCGAATTTTCTTTTCATTTTTTTCTTTGTAAACTATTTCAATCATCCCATCCTCCAACATCTTTTTTAATGTTGGATAGATATGCCCGAAATTTTCATTCCAAAATCCAGACAGTACCTTGTCACTATACTTTTTTATGTCATATCCGGTACTTGGCGATAGACTTAAAATACCCAAAATAGCATACATGGATTTATTATTTAACACCGTCCCTGTCTCCTCTCTTTACAAGCATCAGCGTATTCTTTGAGTTTGCATACTGTCTGCTCAAGCTTAGCAAAATTCTTCATTTCCAAAGAAATTTGCATGCAATTTCCCTTGATATTCCTATCCATTATGAGGGCTTCCGTTTTATTTCTCAACTCTTCCGGAGATAATTCCTTTATGCTTTCCGTTATTCCTAGTTGCATAGAAACGAGGCGCTTGGCCACCATATGCTGGTCATTGACCCGAGGCAATGCAAGCATCGGAACTCCAAAGTATAAGGCTTCGTTCACACTGTTAAAACCCGCATGAGTAATAAATACATCAGCCCGCTTTAAAATCTCTAGCTGCGGAAGAAAGCTTTTTACCAAGAAATTGGGAGGAATCTCACCTAATTGTGTAGCATCACACTTCTTTCCAATGGACATGCATACATAATAATCCGTATTACGGAATGCCGAGATACATGTCTTATAAAAATCTACAAAATCTGTATTTAGACTTCCAAGTGAAATATATATAAGCTTTCTGTCTCCTATCACAGAAGAATCCAGATCATGTGTTTCCTGTAGCCGGTCAATGGACGGACCCGCAAATAAATAGTCAGGCTCGTGTACCTCCTCCTCTCCGTTAAAATTACGAGTGGTGTATACGATATTCAGATCTCCTTTGCTTGTAAAAACCTGTTCTAATGAAGGCTCTTCAATTTTATAGCTTTCACATATTCTCTTTAATATTCGATAACAATGATCTAATTGAGGATGAAATCCTGCCACAAGCATCTGCTTTGGAACCGGTGCCTGACTCATTGCAAAGGATGAGTGTGAACATACAACCGGGATTTTAGTAATCTGTTTTAAAAAACAAGCTCCTCCAAAAAAGGAATCGCAAATAATCATATCATACATTTTTTCATTGGTAATATCCAATATCTCCGGTAGCGCCACTTCATCATACAAAAGAATATATTCCATCAACATGAAAAACGGATGCCTATCTGTGGGACGGTATTCTTTTAAGAACAGTTCCAACTTATTACTATATCCAATCCATTTTGCCCCCATCTTTGTTACCTGTTTCGAAAATGGTTCTGAGCAAAAATAATTAACCTGATTTCCTCCCTCCGTAAGTTTCTTTACTAATCCGAGCGTAGGGTTAATATGCCCGTGCAAATTTGCATTTATAAACAGAATATTCATTACCTTTACACTCCTAACTATATCACTCTGACATACGTTATGGTATATCAGAGTGATATAGTTGTCAAGATGGTTTTAACAAAAGCTGAATCAGTTTCTATAAAAAACACAGAGGAACCAAATTCCGCCCATATAAAATTAATGGATTCTCCAGATGTGCCACGTGGGTTCCTTAATTCGGATGCTTCTACTTTAATTTTTTCTTCGCATATAATATTGCAAAAACAAAATTATGATGATTTTTTTAAATATCTTGACAACGCCTCTCTACCGTGATATATTGAGATAGTATTTTGATAAAGTTTTGATTTCACATATTTTTTGTAAATCATTATTGTATTGATGACTTACAAAAAATATGTGATTTTTTTATTTAAATATAATTTAAAATAAGGAGGTATCTTTCATGAATAAAGGTACAGTAAAATGGTTTAACGGACAAAAAGGTTTTGGTTTCATCTCTGATGAGCAGGGTAATGATGTATTCGTACATTACTCAGGTCTTGCAATGGATGGATATAAAACATTAGATGAAGGACAGCGCGTAACATTTGATGTTACGAAAGGTGCACGTGGATTACAGGCAGTTAATGTTTGTCTCGCATAAGTAGCGTTTCAAAAAAGATCACTTTGTAAGTGGTCTTTTTTGTTTCATGTCACAAATGAAATCTGCGATGATATTGAAGAAGTTACGGATTTAATTATAGCCAGATTGGATTCAATTATCCTTTCCGGCTATTTTTTACGACGTATTTTGTCCTTCTAGCTTGGTGTAAGCTTCTAACTCTGCTTGCTCTAATTTATTTCTAGTTGGCAATGCAAACTTACGCCAATTTGGTGTCATTTATAAGAATTTATATTACTTTATTGTTATTTCTGTATTGCCAAACATATTGAAAATATGTAGTATTTATTGTATTTTCTACAGTTCGTAAGGAGTCACCTGATATACATAATAATTCAACCAATTGGCATACATACAGTTGCAGTGTGCGCGCCACTGGAGGTTCGGTTTTTCTGTGGGATCATTATTGGGATAGTAATTGTGAGGGATATCTATCGGCAAGCCTTTTTCCTTATCGCGTACGTATTCATTGTGCAAAGTCATGCGGTCGTATTCCGGGTGTCCCATAACGAATATCTGTTTTCCTTCACCCGCAATACAGAGTGCCACACCGGTTTCCTCCGATTCCGCCAGTACAAGCAACTCCTTGCATGTATGAACCGCTTCTGCGGATACCGTTGTATGGCGGCTGTGAGGAACGAGGAAATAGTCATCAAAGCCTCTTACAAGAGGAATCTTTCGGTTCATTACTTTATGTTCGTATATACCGAAAAGCTTTGCCGGAAGAAGTTCTTTATCCAGCCCAAAATGATAAAACAACCCCGCCTGTGCCCCCCAGCAGATATGTAAGGTGGATGTCACATTTTTCTTGGACCATTCCATTATTTCACACAATTCATCCCAATAATCCACCTCTTCAAACGCAATCTGCTCTACCGGCGCTCCGGTAATAATCAAGCCGTCATACTTATTTATCTTCAGCTCATCGAAAGTATTATAAAACTTGTTCAAATGATTCATGGAGGTATTAAGCGAACGGTGACTGTTCATTTTCATAAACGTCACATCCACCTGAAGAGGCGAATTCGATAGCGCTCTCAATAACTGCAGCTCCGTATCCTGCTTGATGGGCATCAAATTTAAGATACAGATCTGCAGCGGACGAATATCCTGATGCAGTGCCCTATTCTCATCCACTACGAATATATTTTCGTTCTCCAATATCCCTTTTGCCGGCAAATCATTCTGAGTCTTAATTGGCATGAATTTCTCCTCCTAAAAACTGTTCTATAAATTGCTCTTCCGTAAGTATCGGCACTTGCAATTCCTTTGCCTTCTTATTTTTCGATGAAGAAGAAGCAATATCATTATTTATCAAGCAATCTGTTTTGGATGTTACACTACCTGTTACTTTCCCGCCCTTTTTCTCAATAATTTCTTTGAGTTCATTCCGGTTGACATAATGATTCAGGCTTCCTGTTATAACAAATACCTTACCGGACAAGGTCTGACTGCCTTCCTCCAACTCATCTACCTCAATATCTATCTCTTTTAGCAAATTCTCCAGAATTTGCTTGTTATTCACATCTTTGAAATATTTGCAGAAGGTAGCAGCTATTACTTCGCCGATTCCGTCAATCCCGCTTAAATCCTCCGTATCCGCCGCCATCATATCGTCCAGATTATAACGATAATGCTTACATATCATCTTCGCGTTAGCGAGTCCTATATTGGCAATTCCAAGACTGTATATAAGGCGTGGCAAGGTCGTCTTTCTCGCTGTTTCAATGCTATTTATCAGATTCCGGTATGATTTTTCCCCGAACCCTTCCATCTCAATAATTTCGTCTTTATACTTATCCAGATGAAAAATATCCGCATATTCATGAATGTAGCCTTTAACAATGAACTTCTCCAGAGTAGCCTCTGAAAGTCCATCGATATTCATGGCATCCCTGCTTACAAATAAGGTAAAAGACTTTATTTTTTTTGCATCGCAGGAAGGATTAATGCAATACAGTGACTGTACCTCGTTAATTTTTCGTATTTCAGTGTCTCCGCCGCATACCGGACAGGTCTTTGGAATTCGAATATTATCGCTGCCGGTCAGATTCTCCGCTATCTGCGGGATGATCATATTGGCTTTATAAACGGTAATCCGGTCACCGATTCCAAGCTTCAATCCCCGCATAATACTGATATTATGCACCGATGCACGGCTTACCGTTGTCCCTTCCAGTTCTACCGGTTCAAATATAGCCACCGGATTAATCAGTCCGGTTCTGCTGGGACTCCATTCGATTTCTTTTAATGTAGTCTCCCGTACTTCATCTTCCCATTTAAAAGCAATGGAATCTCTCGGAAACTTGGCGGTCATACCCAGAGATTGCCCATAAGCAATATCATTATAAGCGATTACCAATCCGTCAGACGGGACATCATAGTTTTCAATTTTTTTTTCAAATTCTTCGATAGCATCTAGAATAGTATCTTTATCTACTTTTTTGTACTCTACCGTTTCAAACCCCTGTTTCTGTAAAAACAAAAACTGTTCTTCCCTGGAATTGTGAAAATCCACACCTTCCGCTTTTACAAGGGAAAAAGCAAAAAAATTCACATTCCGCCTTGCCGTAATCTCATTATTTAGCTGTCTTACGGAGCCGCTACACAGATTTCTCGGATTTTTGTATTTTGCTGCTTCCTCTTCTATTCCCTCATTTATCTTTTCAAAATCGGAATACGTTATTACTGCCTCTCCTCTGAGTATTAATTCACCTTTATAAGGAATGGACACCGGCAGATTACGAAAAGTTCTGGCGTTATTTGTGACGACTTCGCCTACCTCCCCATTTCCTCTTGTAACAGCTTTTGCAAGTTTTCCGTCAAAATATGTCAAAACAATGGTTAATCCGTCTAATTTCCACGACAATAATGCAATTTGGTCATGCATCCAGTCCAGAAGATCTTCTCTGTTCTTTGTTTTTCCCAAAGATAACATCTGTCTTTCATGCCGTTCTTTGGGCAGTTCGTCTACAGCCTCATATCCCACGTTTATTGTCGGACTATTCGCCAATACGGTTCCTGTTTCCTCTTCCAACCGCACCAATTCATCATACAATTTATCATACTCAAAATTGCTCATAAATTCCGTATTATCTGCATAATATGCCTTGGATGCACGGTTAAGCAATTCTGTCAATTCTCTTATTCTTTTTGATTTATCTTCCCTCTCACCCATAAAAGACAACTCTTTCCTCAATCTGCTTTTTTATTCTCAACCTATTGCTTGTTTCCCGACAACCTTTTTTGCTATTTATACCGTATATTGCAATCTTTGTATAGCTTCTGCAATTCTTCTCCTTGAATTATACGATACTCTCCCGGTTTTAAGTTTGCAAGCATAATATTCATAACCCGTGTTCTTTTTATCTCTTTTACCTCATATCCGAGGGTTTTCGACATCCTTCGTATCTGTCTGTTGACTCCTTGAGTCAGAACTATGTTAAACGTATATTTTCCCACCATCGTAATTTTACACGGTCGTGTGGTAATGTCCAATTCTTTCAAATACACGCCGCCTGCCATACTTTCCAGAAAATCCTGCGTAAGTTCTTTGTCTACCTTTACCACATACTCCTTCTCATGCCGATTAGCCCCCCGCATCATAGCATCAATCAGCGCTCCGTCATTTGTCATAATAAGCAATCCTTCGGAGTCCTTATCCAGTCTGCCTGCGTATGTCAGTCTAACGGGAAACTTTAATTGATCGCTTATCTTTTTCTCCGCGTATTTATCACGTTCCGTACATGTGATGCCTACCTGTTTATAATAAGCTAAAACTACCTTTTTATTCTTTCCGCTTACCGTCTTTCCATTTACCGCAATCGTATCCGTATCGCTTACCATATTCCCGACGACGGCGACAGAACCGTTTACTGTTATGCGCCCTTCTTCAATCATTTTATCGGCATCACGTCTGGAACAAATACCGCATGCCGCGAGATATTTATTTAAACGCTCTTTCTTTTTTTCCACCATTTATTTCCCAGCTTTCATATATGGTTCTTTTTGCCATATATAAGGTTCATATATGGCTTTCATACCTTTTACAACCGCATTCCTATTCTTCTTCTCGTCCGGAACAACATATCCGCCCTCCAGCTTTCCAAAACAGACAGTTTCGGACGTACCGGTAATATGCTTCAAATATGCATTCATATTTTCTCGCGTCGCATCTTTATCATAGATACGTAGATAAGTAAAGCCGCCGTAACGTTCATCTGCTCCATACGTCAGCCTCACTTCCTCCATCAGAGAAGAGGTTTTCACCAAATCCATAAAGCGCTTTATCTTTTCTTTCGTATCTACAAGATACAGGTAAATTACTTTACTGTCTTCCGGAAGTTCTTTACAAATATAATTGCCGTACGGATTTCTCTTTAAGCTCTGAAACATATCCTGCATCATAAGGTTTTCGAATCTTTCCAGATATATAAGGAGTACGTCCTGCATAACCGTATAATAAAAACATCCGATGCTTTCCTTGCGGATCATGCTCTGCAATTGCCAAACTGTATCTTTTTTCAGGGCGCATACCTTAAGATATCTGTTCGTATTGATATCATACAGCACCGCCCCGTCCATAGCTACCACCGGCAGATTCAGCTTTACATTCCTAAGAGGCTCCATCAAAGCTATCGGAGTTCTCGCAGTGGATACGGTAAAACTGGCTCCCCTCTCAATCATCCGGTTAAGCTCTACTTTCGTGTATGAGTCCATCTTTCCGTCTTCATTGAGCAGCGCATCGTCCATGCCGGATATAAACAATATATCATCTCTCCTATGCCGGGGAAAACGAAAAGCATTTACCCCCAGAGATACGATAATCCCTATAAATGTGTCTGTTACTCTATCCGCTACAAATAGAAAAGGCTGTTCATCCGTCATGTGGTTCGCAGCAATACTCAGAAATACCACGCAGGAAAAATAAGACACCTGCGGTATTTTCATATAAATCGTCGTATTGATTATTAAAATAATAGTCAAGGAGACGATAATATAGCTTATATATCCCTGCTCTATCCCGAAATAATAATAAATCACCAGCACAATAGAACCATACAGAGCTCCCATCAAAGTGCCCATCATACGCTCTTTTGCCGCCTTGCTGCTGTTTTCCGCATACGGCTGCATACAGAGCATCGCAGCGATCGCCGCATAGAAAGGAATTCCTTTCTGTCCCCGCAAATCAAAAATAACAAAACACAGGAATACCGCTACCGCTGTTTTTATTATCCTCTGTCCAATATGAATTCCGTTGCTTCTTTTTTTATTGTACCATATTTTTCTTCCGTGTAACAACGTTATCACTCCATGACTATCATTTTATCACATATATTTCATATCTACACATAATACGTAGGACTTTCCGAAGCTCGTTATATATTCTTTGGAATATGTAGAACACAAATTTCCCGTAGCACTCGATATATATTCGTGGGATATGTACATTTCACTCTTTCGCCCGACTGCCTGATTATAGTATCTCTTCGACTTATGGTCATCGCCGGGCATAGCCGGTTTGAAGTTCTCCCCTGTCCCGACTTCAACAGAATATCCCATTACGGTATGGCTTGTCTGTATTCCGGCGCTGTCTATCACATAGACACATTCGATGTGTTCCTCCCCTTTGAGGCAATCCCTCAGAACTTCATCCATTTCGTTTTCCGGGCAGTCTTTAAGGGCATGTAATGTCTTACTCATAAAGTTTCTCGCCTCACCGTCAATCAGCTCTTTTTCCAAAACCAGTCTTTTGGAAGGTTCTACGATAAAAGTGGACAATATCTCTTTTAACCTTGAAGTTTCTTCATAAAGGCAAGCGTTTGTCCCGGCATTCTCTTGTGCCAGAGCCGCATTGTTTTGAATCGTCGAAGATATTCTTGCAATAGTATTGACCATTTCTCTTATATTCTCTTTTTGATTCGCAGTACTTCCTACAATCTTCAGGCTTTCTTCATTTATTTCATTGATAGAATTCTTCATGCTTTCAAAGCGTTCTGCCGTTAGGTTCACTACTTTTTGACATTCTTCCACCCGCGATACACTTTCTCCCAGCAATTTTCCTGTCTGCTCTACCGCTTTTGTTGTTTGCTGCGCCAGCTCACCTATTTCCTGCGCTACCACAGAAAATCCTTTGCCGTGTTCACCCGCTCTCGCCGCTTCGATAGACGCATTTAAAGATAAGAGCTTTGTCTGAGATGAGATGGAGTAAATCATATCCGCTACCCGGGAAATGTTTCTGGAGGCAACATTTACCTGCTCCATCGCATTTACCATTTGTATCGCATCCCCGTAACCCTCTTTCGTGTGTTCCATCAGCTTCATCATCCCGACGCATATCTTGTTCACATTACTATAGTTTCTTTCGGTTTCCTCATATACATTGTCCGCCTTAAGCGTTACAAGATTCATCTCTTCCGCTATCTGCGTTTCATTTTCTGCCAAAAGCACAGTCGTATGATTGGCATTCTCCCCTATCAGGTTAATCTGATTCATTATATCATTAATTTTTATAAACGTCTCGGATAAAGATACAATTATTTTTGTAAGGGCCGTTTTTACAGGAATAAAATCTCCATAAAATTTCGTCGTGTCCGACATTTGCACTAATAAATCTCCTACCGACAGATGTGAAAGAATTTTTGAGATTTCTGCTATATACTCGTTCAGTACGCTTGCAATTCCATTAATATCTTCGCTTACCTTTTGAAGATGTTCTTCCTCTACTTCAATTTTATCAATTTCCAGATTTCCTTTCACAAGCCGGTTGGTTTGTTTTCTGATAGCCTCACAATCCTTTTCCAACTGTCTGTACATACTCTTTTTACTCATCATAGCATTTTCTCCTTTTATGTTTTTTAGATAAAAAGTGTGTCTATGAAATGAAAAAAGCTTGGGTAAGGCACTACGGCCTTATCCAAACTTCTTCGTTTCACATTTAATACTTTTTACTCTATTTATTTATCACGCCTAATATATTACCACAGTATATGCAATACAGTAAATACCTAACCCGCTTAACAGTAAAAGTCCCTGCTCTACATGCTTTATCGCATTACTTCTAAACATATATAAATCCCACAAGCAGGCTGTATATGCTTGCTGTAGGATTTAATATCTTTATATTTATAATCTACACAATACCCTGTGCCTGCATAGCTTCCGAAACTTTTAAAAAGCCTGCAATGTTTGCTCCTGCAACATAGTTGCCTTCCATACCATATTTCTTGGAAGCTGCATCGAGGTTATGGAAAATATCAACCATAATGCGCTTTAACTTGCTGTCAACTTCCTCAAATGTCCAGCTAAGCCTTTCACTGTTCTGGCTCATCTCCAGTGCTGAAGTTGCTACGCCGCCTGCGTTGGATGCTTTACCTGGGCAGAACAGGACTTTGTTCTCCTGAAGGTACTCGGTAGCTTCTAAGGTCGTAGGCATATTGGCGCCTTCGGCAACTGCAAAGCAGCCGTTCGCCACAAGTACTTTTGCATCGTCAAGATTCAGCTCATTCTGTGTTGCACAAGGAAGTGCTATATCACATTTTACGCTCCATACGCCTTTTCCTTCATGATACTGCGCACTCGGTCTTGCTGCCGCATATTCCGTAAGTCTAGCACGTTTTACTTCTTTTACTTCTTTCAAAAGCTCTACATCAATTCCTTCGGGGTCGTAAATCCAACCTGTAGAGTCGGAGCATGTAACAGGCTTTCCTCCAAGCTGCTGTGCTTTCTCGATCGCATATATAGCTACATTGCCCGCACCTGAAACTACGATTGTCTTTCCGGCAATGTCCTTACCGTTGCACTTTAACATTTCCTCTACCAAGTAAAGTAGGCCATAGCCTGTCGCCTGTGTTCTTGCAAGGGAACCGCCGTATGTAAGTCCTTTTCCGGTAAGAACTCCTTCATAGCTGTTGCGAATTCTCTTATATTGGCCATACAAAAAGCCGATTTCTCTGCCGCCTACACCGATATCTCCTGCCGGTACGTCCGTATCTGCTCCGATATGTCTATAAAGTTCAGTCATAAAACTCTGGCAGAATGACATAACCTCTCTGTCTGATTTTCCCTTAGGATCGAAGTCAGAACCACCTTTACCGCCGCCTATAGGAAGTCCGGTAAGAGAATTCTTGAAAATCTGCTCAAAACCTAAGAACTTAATTATACCGAGGTTAACAGACGGGTGAAATCTTAAACCGCCCTTGTAAGGTCCGATAGCGCTGTTAAACTGTACGCGGAAACCATTATTTACCTGAACCTGTCCCTTATCATCTACCCACGGAACGCGGAACATAACGATTCTTTCCGGTGTAACAAGTCTTTCCAGTAAAGCATCTTTTCTGTATGCTTCTTCGTTCGCTTCGATTACCACACGAAGAGATTCCAAAACCTCTTTTACCGCCTGAATGAACTCCGGCTGCGCCGGATTCTTTGCAACTACCAAGTCAAATACTTCATCAATATATGACATCTACGTGTCCTCCTTTAGTTTGAATGTATTACCTTAGTTAGAAAAAAGCACAAAAGAACAATCTTTTGTGCCAAGACTTCTTTGTCCACGTATTATTATATAATGCTGACTCAGATTTCACAAGTTACTTTAGGGTATTAACCCGTAAAAGTTTTGCAAGTTTTTTGCCCTTTTTTTTATACACTTTGTACAATAATACGTGTATACAATTACAAATATTTCTTTAATCTCTCAATATTCTTTTCTTCAAAATCCATTAATTCCTTCGCGATTTCCAGCGAAGTATCTCCCGCATGTTCATGATGATTTAAATGCTTGCACATATCCGTTATTCCTCTATTGCTTCCCTGGATCATTACCTCCGCAATATGGCTTGTACTCGTATCGAACAAGGTATTTGAATGAATACCTCCTACTAACATCATTTGGCTTATATTATTGGTATGGTATGGCTCTGCTTTTCCTTCCAGAATCTTATCCAGCGCCTTATTATGAATTTCAGAATATTTTAGCGCCTGTTTGGATAATTGGACTGCCAAACTGTCATCCGCAACCTTTTCGCTTATCGTATTGATTGCTTTCATTGCCATTTCCGTATTCTTCTGCACTCCTCTTAAAATTTCCAAATCATCCTTTTTCATTGCACACTTTTCCCTCCTAATACCTTTTGAAAATTATCATGCATTTCAATATAAAAGGTGTAAGTATAGATTTCTATACTTACACCTCAATCCCTGTTATAAAAGTATACACTTCTTTTTGACATTTTATTCAAACGGATACTGGATTCCCCATTCATATCTGAGACTGTCCATTAATTTCATGATACGAATTGTTTCCTCATGAGGCATCTGGGGACATTCTATCTCTCCATTCTGCAAAGCATTCACACATGCTTCCACCTCATATTCATAACCCGATATTTGTTTCGGACGGTTATATTTCTCTATCTTGTTATAATTGCTGTCATAAACCGTTATGGATTCAAAGTTATTGACGTTCTCGACTACAGCAAACCCTTTTGTACCATGTATTATTCCCTTTCGGTCGCTTAACGAAAGCATAGAACTGTTTAGAACAGCCATTTTCCCGTCCTCGAAAACAATCGTGATGCTGTTCTGTTCATCTACACCGCTTTTTGTATAAGTACAAACTGAGGATACCTTTTTGACTTCCGTGCCGAATATCATAGAAGCAAAATTAATTGTATATACTCCTACATCCAAAAGTGCTCCTCCTGCAAGAGCAGGATCCGTCAGACGCGATACGCCGTTAATCACATAACCGAGATTAGCCGTCAGCATCGTCGGAACACCAATCATTCCGCTGCCCAATACCTCTTTAATCGTTTGAAGCATAGGCATATATCTTGTCCAAATAGCTTCCGCTATAAGCACCTTTTTTTCTCGTGCAAATGCAATCAAGTCTTCCGCCTGAGCAGCATTGGCAGTAAATGCTTTTTCGCAAAGCACTGCCTTTCCGTTTTCTATACATAACCTTGCATTTTCATAATGCTCCGAATGAGGCGTCGCGATATAAACCAAATCTACCTTTTTATCCGCAACCAGTTCTTCATAAGAACCATAAGCCTTCTTGCACCCGAACTTCTTGGCAAAGTCGGCTGCCTTTTCTTTACTCCTTGAGCCCACAGCATAACATCTTGCGGTTTTCATTTTGATCAAGGTCTGCGCCATTACTCCGCCGATATTTCCGGCTCCCATAATTGCAACATTTATCTTATTGTTTATAATCATACACGGCACCATTCTTTCCCTATAAAGCTATGTTATTCTACATAATCGGACTTAACATAAGCTGTCTGGCCCTTATACTTCACTTTCGTCCATCCATCCGCCTGCTTCATTACAAGCTCCAACTTTTCGCCGGTATATGCAAGTCCCAATTTCTCACCGGTCTCACTTGCTGTCTTTCTTATATTAACATTTTCTACTACCGTTACGGTAGTTACGTCATCGTCAGAAGTCGTCTGTGCCGTCGTATCTTCATTGGTTTCTTCCGGAGCTGCCGCAGTTTCTTCCGATACTTTTTCCAGATATTCGCTCTTAATAAAGGCATCCTTTCCATCGTAAGAAATCTTACTCCAACCGTTTCCCTTTTCCTCTAACAGGGTAAACTCGTCGCCAATCTGCGCTTTTCCAAGCTTATCTGCTGTCTCACTGTCAGAACTGCGGATATTGACCACATCCGTAACACGCACTGTTTTTGTAACATTTGCCTGCGTTTCTTCGGGTGCCTGTGCTGTCTCACTCGTTTCCGCTTCCGCAGCTTCAGTACTTTCCTGCGCATCTGCTGACGTCTCAGCTTCCGTGCCGGCCGCTTCTGCTTTCGCAAGTGCTTCTCCCACGGAAACATCAATTCGTTGTGCCAAATCCACAAGGAACGCATTCAATTCCTCATCACTTTCCAAAAGCTCATTGTATTCAACAGCAACCTTATTGTTCAAATCCACTACATCATCCTGAAGAGAAACGTCTCTGATATAATTTGTTACAACAGAATTATCCTCTCCTTCATTGATGTAACAATTTCCGTTTTCGTCCGTGCATATATAAAATGCTTGCATTCCGGGAACAAGTTCATCATATTCGGTAAATTTCACCTTGGAATATACATATGCGAGATAAGAACCTTCTACCGGCCCTGTCTTCGTATATACATCCAGCTGAGGATATGATTCAATATACTTGCTCATTTCCTGAATTCTTATTTTTTCCGTATCATCTACAAATGCGTTAATGGATATAACCGTATCTATATCTCCTTCTGCCAGGGCTTGATAATAGCTACTCATAAGCGCATTTACCGCAGGATATGCGTTCTCTTCCAACACGAGCTCCGGTACTTCTTTTTCATTTCCTTCCAAAGCCGAAACAGTGTTTTCTACTTCTGTGCTCTCCGCCATCTGTGCTTCTTCTTCGGCCGCCGCCTTCTTATTCGCATTAATCGCTATGAGAACCGTAAATATCACACATACTAACAATATTACGGGCATAACGACCTTCGCATGATCCGATACCCATTCTTTTATATCGTCCAATCGGTCTTTTATGCTGTTGTTCATAGATGATTTTCTATGCCTGCTCATAAAATGAAACTGTCCTTTCTGTCTTAGCTTTTTCTGATTTCCTTTAAACTATATTCAGAGTGATGTAATGCACCCGGCAGGAATCGAACCTGCATTAAAGGCGTCGGAGGCCTCCGTTCTATCCATTAGACTACGAGTGCATAAGAAATTAATACATATAAAATTAAAATATATTACAAATTTGTTACATCACTCTGATATAATATCATAACAACCTCTCATTGTCTAGTGTACTTTTTGTGAACGTACCCTATAGGGGAAAATTGGAAAATCTAGAATAATTTTATAATTATATTTTCTTTTCTTGAATAGTGATACACCGCATCCGTCAGAACATCCTCCGGATCGACCTGCGTATTATTAATCTCGCAAACCATTCTCCACAGTTCCTCCGCCTCTTGTCTGCCGTCATCGGGTATTAATATTACCTCGTGAATGGAACTGGGGAGAATAAATAAATCTTTGGAAATCTCATTAGAAAATGTCTGCAATGTATTATCATATAGCATTGTTACGGCACCAAAAAGCTTGTTTTCATTTCCCATAACATACATTCCGCCGCCTCCGTCACAGTCCGTTACCGTCGACAACAACTGATCGGCAGCCTTATCGAACCATTCTTCATCGGGCATAAACTCATCCTCCTCACCCTTTCTTTCAGAAAATTCTCTTTTCAAATCCTCCGAAAAAATTTCCCGCATCATTTTTTCGATTGGAACAATTCTGGCCGGAAGAAGCTTCTTCGTATTTTCTTTTGCGTCTTCATACAACGTTTCTTTTGTAATGTCCCACATCCTAAGATGATTGTTATAGATTAAAATAGTTGCTTTACTGAATTCTTCCTCAGAAACATTGCAGTAAAATACGACTGCCATGTCCAAAAACTGGAAATGAGGAATTTCTTCCAGTATTTCTTTATTTTTTTCATATCCAATTATTTTATATGCTACTCTTCCTTTCATCTTTCCATAATCCGTAAAAAAATTCATGTCCAGATTCTTCGTAAGACTGTTTTCTTTATAGATTATTATTATTTCTTCTATAATTTCTCCAAAAGATTTTCCCTGTTCATAAGCTTCGAAAAATCTATCGAGATATATATTAGGGGAGACATTCCTTCCTTTTTTCGCTATAACTACACTGTTTAAGACTACTCCGTTATTTTTTGTAATCTTTTTTATATCGATGGATACCTCCTCCCCTATGCAAAATTCCAATTCACTTTTTACTTCTTCGCAAAATTCCGTAATTTCCATATAAAGTCCTCTTTCTTTCTTTTAAATTTTCATGTTTTAATAATTGTGATTTGCGGTAACGACGTACCTCGACTGTGCGGATGTCCCGCCAAAGAAATGATTAAGAAGTTATTTCCGTCTTTTTTGACTTTAATTGATAAAATATAATTAATAAAAAAGACAACGGAAAACTTATCTTTCCATTGTCCTATAAGCTTAAATGATAGTTGACCGATTACACTCTGGAGAGGTATTCTCCTGTTCTGGTATCAATCTTGATTACATCGTGCTGATCCACAAATAAAGGAACGTATACGGTTGCCCCCGTTTCCACAACAGCCGGCTTTGTAGCTCCTGTTGCTGTGTCTCCTTTGAATCCCGGTTCAGTTTGTGTAATCTCCAGTTCTACAAACAGCGGAGGTTCGATAGCAAATACGCTTCCGTTATGGGAACATACCTTAACCATCTCATTCTCTTTTACAAACTTAAGAGTATCGCCGACCGAATTCTCATCCAAAGCGATTTGTTCATAACTCTGTACGTCCATAAAGTGATATAAATCACCATCAGAATATAAATACTGCATATCTTTTCTATCAATACGTGCTTGCGGGCATTTCTCGGTAGGTCTGAAGGTTCTCTCTATCACACCGCCACTCTTAATATTTTTCAGCTTGGTTCTTACGAACGCTGCCCCTTTACCCGGTTTCACGTGCTGGAACTCAATAATTTGGTATATATTATTTTCTAATTCAATAGTAATACCATTTCTGAAATCACCTGCAGAAATCATAAAATATTCCTCCTAAAATTTTCACGTTATAATTCTATAACAGTTTATACTAAAAGCTCACATATTTCAACTATTTTTTCTAATTCTTGTACAAACAGAAATCAATCGCTTCCAAATATCCTTCAAGTCCGTGTCCGTATATCTGTCTATCGCAGACCGGCGCGATTACCGATATCTTTCTGAAGTCTTCACGCTTTGTTATATCGGAGATATGTATCTCCACTTTTGGAACCGTTATACTCGCAAGCGCATCTCTGATCGCATAGCTATAGTGGGTATAAGCGCCGGGATTGATGATAATCGCTTCCGTTCCGTCAAAATAAGAATCTTGAATCCGGTCGATAATCGCACCTTCGTGGTTACTCTGAAATACCTCTATCCTGCATCCCGTCTCTTCTCCCTTTTTGCCAATCATTTCTAAAAGGTAGTTATAATCCTGTGCTCCATAAATGCTCTTTTCCCTGATTCCAAGAAAATTGATATTCGGTCCGTTGATAACAAGCAGGTTCATTCCGTTTTTCCCTCCGTTCTCTCTACGATTTCACCTAATATTTCATCAAAGCCTTTCCCGTCAACATCGATAATGATATCAGCAACGCTTTCATATATCGGTGACCTTTTTTCCAGAAGCTCCCGTACCTTTTGTTCCGGATTCGGTCCTTGCAGAAGCGGGCGGCTCATGTCCCCTGACAATCTCTCACAAACGGTAGCTGCAGTCACTCTTAGATAAATTACTTTACCGAGTCTTTTTAACAACACTCTATTCTCACTTTGCATGGGAAGTCCGCCTCCTACCGATATAATCCGGTTGTCCGACTCTTGCAAAAGCTTCTTTAGGCACTCCGTTTCCATCTCGCGAAATGTCTCTTCTCCGTATTTATCAAAAATCTCCGAAATCGTCATTTGGCTCTGTCTCTCGATCATCCGATCCGTATCTGTCATTATTTGTTTCAACAGGTAAGACAGTTTAATTCCTACACTCGTTTTTCCGCAGCCCATAAAACCGATTAAAATTATATTATTCATGATTCTTCAATTCCCATTGCAGCCTTCATCTTTTCGTATACTATAAGTGCATCTTCTTCTTTTACCGATATAGCATTCCATAGTTCATAAGCAATTATGCCTTGGTACAACAGCATTTTCAGTCCGTGGAAAGCCTGTCCTCCTGCCGCTTTGACAAGCGACATGAACTTTGTCTTTGCCGGTTTATATATTAAGTCAAAGCCGGTATGCAGCATTTCATAAAATGCTCTATCCTCTATTACCGCATCCTCTATATTGGGATAAAGCCCTACGCTGGTCGCCTGTATGGCTAAATATTTTTTTCCTCCGGGAAGCTTACCGTAATCTTCTATCCTCATAGGCTTGACGCAGTCCGTTTCCAGAATCCTATTCACTTCCGAAGCCATCTGTTTGGCCTTATCCAACGTACGGTTCAATACATATACCTTTTTCACTCCTCTTAATACACACATAAAAGCCACCGCCCTGGCTGCCCCGCCTGCTCCGAGAAGTATGATATCCTCACCTTCCAGACGGATTCCCTCACTGCACATTGCCCGGTACAGGCCCATCATATCGGTATTATATCCTTTATAGCCCTTCTGTGTCCGGACGAGCGTATTTACTGCCCCTATTTTCTCCGCCATTTCATCAATTTCCGCAAGATGCTCTATGACCTCGCTTTTATATGGAACCGTAACATTAAGTCCGTATATATTCAACGCATATGCGCCTTCTATCGCCGCCTTTATATGTCCCCTCCCCACATAAAAGGGGACATATACGAGGTTTCTACCTTCTTTTTCAGCCAATGTGTTATGGATTACAGGAGACATTGTGTGTTCCACAGGATTACCAATTAATCCGCAGGTTTTTGTATATCCGTCTATCTGTCTCATCTCTTCCCCCTCAATACATTTTTATCTTTTTTTATGATATCTTTTATAAAAAAACAATATGATCTTTTCCAAATATCTTTTTAAAACAATTTGTATCTCTTCCTTCGGATGGATGGGCTTTACCAGATATGTCTTGATTCCCGCTCTGTTAGCCCCCCATACGTCCGTAAAAATCTGGTCACCTATAAACAGCGTGTTTTTCTTCGTCGTATTCATCCTCTCCATAGCCTTTAAATAATTTCCTACGGATGGTTTACCGGCTTTATAAATATATTCCGTTCCCACCTGGTCATTGAACATTTTTACCCGCGGTTCCTTATTATTGGATAATAGTATAATCCGATATCCCAGAGCTTTCAGCCGCCCGATAAAAGCTTTGCTCTTTTCATCCGCAGGTGCTCCGTGCGGAACTAATGTGTTATCAATATCGAATATAATTCCCCGATATCCTTCCTCATATAGCTTCCTGAAATCGATCTCATAAGCAGAATCCGCATATTCATCGGGGTAGAACCTCTTAAGCATATCTATTCCATCCTTTTTCGTAGTCTTTAATTCTTTACTCCAATCTTAACAAAGGAGCCTTCTCCTGGCAAGCTTCTATTGTTCGTTCAATCCCTGCAGCATCCAACAACGTCCTCGTATACTCATGCTTCGGCGTAAAATAAATATCTTGGACATTTCCCGTTTCTACAATTTCCCCTTTTCTCATTATCATCACGCGGTCACATATTTGATAGACCACTCTCAGATCATGAGATATGAACAGAACTGACAAATTCATATCCTTATGAAGCTTTAACAGCAATTCAATAATCTGAGCCTGTATGGTCACATCCAGTGCCGATACCGGTTCATCGGCTATCAAAAGCTCCGGTTCTAACATTAAAGCTCCTGCCAGCGCAACCCTCTGCCTTTGTCCGCCGGAAAGCTGACTTGGATATCTGTCCGCGAAGACGGAATCAAGTCCTACTTTATCCAGCATTCGGCTTACCCGTCCACGGCGCTGCGTTTTGGTAAATCCCCCTTTTAGTTTAAGCGGTTCTTCTAAAATCCAGCCGACCTTTTTTACCGGATTCAAAGAACCGTAAGGATCTTGGAAAACCATCTGCGGGCAAATACCTTTCCCTTGAGAAAGGGCATTATAGCGTATTTCACCGCTTTCATGTTTTATCATTCCAAGAATTGCTTTGGCCAGCGTGGACTTTCCGCACCCGCTCTCTCCTACCAGACCGAGAATCTCGCCTCTTTCTATCTCGAATGAAATATTGTTAAGTACATGTACTTTCTTTTTATAGGATACACTTAAATTGCTCACGGCAAGAACATTTTTATTCTCCATCTTCTTTACCCCTGCTTCTTCTCACATTTCGGTATTGCCGCTATCAGTTTCTTTGTATATTCTTCCTTCGGATGCATAAAGATATCTTCCGTACTTCCTGTTTCCACAATATATCCCCCTTGCATTACGACCACCTTTTCACATAACCTGCTTACCAAACTTAAATCATGAGAAATGAACAGAATCGCCGTACGCTTCTCTTCATTTATCTTCTTTAACAGCTTTATAATCTGCGCCTGAATCGTTACATCCAATGCGGTTGTCGGTTCATCCGCTATTAATATTTTAGGTTCACATGCGATGGCCGCAGCAATCATTACCCTCTGACGCATCCCTCCGGAAAGCTCGTGGGGATACAGCTTGTATATTTTCTCCGCATCGGTAAGCTCCACACTTTCTAATAACCGGATAGCTGTTTTCTTACGCTCTTCCTTCGTCATCTGTGTATGGATACGCAGACTTTCCTCCACCTGCCATCCAATCCTCTTTACCGGATTTAAGGAAGTCATCGGCTCCTGAAAAACCATTCCAATCTCTTTTCCTTGAAGTCTGCGAAGCTGCGATCTCGGACAAGTGAGCAGGTCCGTTCCGTCATACAGAATCTGTCCTCTCTTTTCCATATCGTGGCGACTCAAAAGCCCTGCAATCGCCAATGCGGTCATGGATTTACCGGAACCGGACTCACCTACAATACCTATGATTTCCCCTTCCTCTACGGATAAATCGAAATCATATACTACCGTTTCCGGTAAGAGATGGTCGTGAAATTCTATATTTAAATTTTTTACTTCAAGTAAAAGATTCTGTATTTCTGTCATTCTTTCTCTCCGATTCCTTCACCGAGAAGGCTGAAACCAAGTACCATCCATATAATAACGACCCCCGGAAATACCGCATAAGCTGGTGCCGTAAACAAATAAGACTGTGCCTCCGACAGCATACGCCCCAGGCTTGCCTCAGGCGGCTGTACGCCGATTCCGAGATAGCTCATCCCGGCTTCCGCCAGCACAGCATTGTTAAATCCTATCATAATTGCGGAAAGCAGTACTGGCATGGCATTAGGCAGAATATGTACAAACATGATGCGCAAATCTCCCGCACCTTGTAACTTTGCACTTTTCACATAATCCATATTGCGGTATTTCAGAAATTCCCCACGTACAATACGGGCAAAGCTTGGAATGAAAGCAACCCCCAAAGCCGCAATGACATTGTTCTTCCCCGGCCCCAGAATACTGATAAATACAAGTGCCAGAAGCAGACTGGGAAAAGCAAACACGGCATCATTGATCCTCATCAGAATTTCATCCACAATTCCCCCGTAATATCCTGTAACGGCACCTAGAATTACACCGCATACAGTACCGATGAACACCGTGCATAAAGCAACAAAAAGAGTCGTCCTGCTGCCCTGCAACACACGGCTGAACACATCCCTTCCGAAATTATCGCATCCCATAAGATGCTTCCAGGAAATACCGGCAAACTTCGATGCAGGATCCATAGCATTAGGATCATACGGTGTGTAAAAAATACCTGCCGCAATAAGAAGAAGCATCATTCCGGTAAGGATACCCCCGGCTATTAAATTGTAGTTCTTCTTTTTCTTCCTCATGTTTATAATTTAAAACCTCTCAACTTCTTACAAACCCGCAGAAAATAAAATCTTTGTATTTATTCTTCTGTCGATATCCTCGGGTCAATCAATTGATATATAATATCTACTATAAAATTTATCGAAACGACGATAAATGCCATACAAATGATAATGGCCTCCACTACCGGATAGTCCCTGTTAGAAATGGAAGTCAGCAGAATTCTACCCAGACCCGGAATACCAAACACCTGCTCTATAATGATACTTCCTGCCACCATATCTGCAAGTGTCATTCCCAAAAAAGTAATAACCGGAATGAGCGCATTCTTTAAAATATGATTATAAAACACCTGATTACTTCTGTTTCCCCGGCTGAAAGCCGTTCTGACATAATCTTTTTTTACTTCTCCGATTACGGAGCTTCTAAGCAGCTTCACCGCCATCGCTATTTTGGGCAACGCAATAGCCAAGGCCGGAAAAAACATATAGCCTATAAATTGTCCGAAATTATCTTTATAAGATACATACCCGCCCGGCGTAAAAAGCTTAAAAATCCTGCCGAATAAGAACGTAATTAATATTCCCGCAAAAAACGGAGGAATTGCCATCATTATCTGATTCAATACATAAATGACCCTGTCCGCAATGCCGCCCGCGTATTTTGCAATATAGATTCCAAGCGGAATAGCGAGCACAATCAGCATAAGAAAAGCTATTCCTGTCAGAGCTAAAGTTACCGGTATTTTATCGGCAATCATCGACTCCACCGGTATCCTATAGCTATAGGAAATTCCCATATCTCCTTTTAAAAATGAGCCTGCCCATCGAAAATACTGCGTAAAAAAGGAATCATTCAGTCCCATTTCCTCACGCAGTGCCTCTACCCTATCTGGGGTAGCCTGTGTTCCCAACATGGAAGTCGCGGGGTCCCCCGACATAACAAAAAAAGACAGAAAGACAAGAAATGAAACGACAATCAAGGTTGCTGCCATCAAAATGACCTTTTTCCCGATATACTTCATTCTCTTATCCTCCTGCCTCTGTAAAATATCGCATTCCTCTTTATTCTTCCACTATATAAAGCTTAGAAAAGTCCTGCACATACAGCTGGTAAAATTGATAACCGCCATATTTTTTATTAATTGCCACAAACTCAGGCAAATCCTGGATGTAAACATTGGCTGCCTTCTCAGACAGTATCCGCTCACATTCCTTGTAATTTTCCGTCTTCTGTTCATCATCGGTACTGGAAATAGCATTCTGCAAAGCCGTATCATACTCAGGGCTGCTAAAATTAATAAAATTATTGGGTGCATCGGAGCCGAACCTTTCGAGCAACGCCCTTGCCGTCAAGCTGGAGGCATCCACACCGATTACCGTCGACTGATAATTTCTTCCTGCATATACATCGCTTAGCCAGCTATCCCACTCTATCAATTGAATATCCGCGTTTACTCCGATCTCTTTCAATTCCTCCACGAGTACCTGTGCCGTATCTATATGCTGTTGGTAATTGGACGGTACCGTAATAGTAAAAGAAAAACCGTTCGGATATCCCGCTTCCGCAAGAAGCTCTTTGGCTTTCTCAATGTCCCTGGAATAGGTATCGTTCAATTCTTCCATATAATACTTTTCAAATGCGGGAAACATGCTGCTCCCTATTTCCGTTCCCTTACCGTCGGATACAAAGTCCATAATTTCCTGCGGATCGATCGCGTAGCAAAGTGCCTGCCTTACCCTGGCATCCTGAAACGGTTCTACCGCATTGTTCAGATATAATGCTTGTACAAGGTTCATCGTCCCTTCCAGTATATTGAAATTATCCGACAATTCCGCCGCTTGCGTAGCCGTCACCCGGGCAATCATATCCACGGAACCGCCTTCCAGATTCATAACGAAGGAATCGGCATTGGCACATACCTTTAAAACCACATCCTTAATATGTGCGCCTTCTCCCCAGTAATCATCGAATTTTTCCATTGTAAAATTCTCCTGCGGAGAACGGGATACGTATTTGTACGGTCCTGTACCGATGGCATTCACATCCGGATCTTTATTGGATGCAGGTACGATCGCCGCCGTCACATTAGCAAGATCCGAAGCAAACTCCGTATTGGGCTCCTTAAGCACGATTTCCACAGTCTCATCATCTAAGATATTTACGCTTTCTATATTAGAAAACGCCGCTATCAGTGGTTCTCCGTTACTGGTATCGGCGCATTTATCAATAGAATATTTAATATCCTCTACCGTGACCAGACTTCCATCGTGAAATTTGATTCCTTTTCTCAATGTAAATGTGTAAACTTTACCGTCCTTTGAGACTTTATACGCACTGGCTACAGCAGGAATTATATTACCGTCACTGTCCGGCTTCACCAGACCTTCAAACATATTGAAAAATACCTCTTTCGTTCCTGCCGCCACTGCTTTATGGGGGTCAAGACTATCCTCAATATCCTGAGGTATTCCAACGGTAATTTTAGAAGAATTCTCGCCTGCCTTATCACCTGAGCACGCGCTCAGTGCAAAAGTCAGTGTTGTCAACACAAACACCAAAAAAAGTCTTACTACTCCTTTTCTTTTCATGTGTTTTAAGTTCCTTCCTTTTCTTCGTTTTTATTTAATTGTCGTTTTATTGTATATAATTTTTTTTCAAAATGCAAGTACAAAATATAATACAAATCATATAAAAAGGATTACTCTGTGCATATGAGTAATCCTTATCAGTATCTCCAATATAAGATTTTTATTAATCTATTTATCCAAAACTTTTTTAAGCTCATCCATGAATGTATTGATATCCTTGAATTCTCTGTAAACGGAAGCAAATCTTACGTAGGCAACCGCATCCAAATCTTTTAACTTGTTCATAACAAGCTCTCCGATGACCTGACTCGGTATCTCTTTTTCTTCCATATTGAAAATTTCCGTTTCCACTTCTTCCACCAACTGAGAGATTTCATTGGCGCTGACCGGACGCTTATGACATGCGCGTAGCACTCCTGCTTCTATCTTCGAACGGTCATAAGTTTCCCTATTATTATCTTTTTTAATAATAATAAGAGGAATAGTCTCTATCTTCTCATATGTAGTAAAACGTTTGTCACACTCATCACACACGCGACGGCGCCTTATGGAATTGTTATCTTCCGCCGGCCTTGAATCTATAACTCGTGTATTCTCGTGACCGCAAAAAGGACATTTCATGATCGAATCCCCCACTTCTCATATTTATATAAGTATATTCGAAAAATATTTTTATGTCAACTAAAACTATTGGTCTTTTGTCAGAATTACGCGATTCTTTACACTTTACAGCAATATAATGTCAATATATAATGGTTCATGTAAAAGGGGTAGATGGTGACTGTGCTCTTTAACGCCGGTCACTATTTTAAATCTTAAAACTTATATCATTAAAGTGAGAAGTTTGAATTATTGCACAAAATATATGATATTCTATGCTCATTTCATTTATCTCTATTCAATCATATATTTATTAGAGAAGTTATCCCTAGATTATTCCAGATATCTTCTACGTCAAATTATCCCAATCTCATTATATATTGTGTACCGTTTCTACCATGGTGCCAATTTAATAATATCCTTACAGAAATTAGGATATCATCTCGCTTTATCCTTTCCTTCAGCATTTGTGCCAGCCTGTTTGCACAACTAATCTAGTTCCTTTTCTATCTTTTCAATTAACGGATGGCTTTGATGACATGGTAAAGATTCTGGTACCCGATAGCCGCAAGGCAAATTTTTTTATGGAATTTATAGAAAGATATACTGCCAAGCGAATAAACGGGTAAAAAGCAAGCACCTGCAGTTCCTGTCGGTGCTTCTTTAATTCCTCTACAATTTCTAAAAAAGTACCAAAAAGACGACAACTTTCCAATTGTCCATACCTTCTTGGTACTTTAATAGCCATATAGCAAAGTCCGCACGTTTCTATCAATGGGTTAAGCCGTCAGATAATTTTTCATGATGCGCAGCGCATTTTTTTCCAGCCTCGATACTTGTGCCTGCGAAATCCCTATCAAATCCGCCACTTCCATCTGTGTCTTCCCTTCAAAGAAACGCAGACTGATTATTTCATTTTCTCTTTCTCCCAGCCTTTTCATCGCTTCGCTGAGAGACAAGTGTTCCACCCAAGTCTCCTCTTTATTTTTCTTATCGCTGATCTGATCCATCACATAAAGCGTATCTCCTCCGTCCGTAAAGATAGGATCATATAAGCTCATAGGATTTTGTATTGCATCCAGCGCATATACGATATCCTCCTTCGCAATTCCGATCTCCGCGGCAATTTCATTGATGGTAGGTTCCTTAAGATTCCTTTTGGTCAGGTTTTCTTTTGCATAAATTGCCTTATAAGCCGTGTCCTTCAAGGAGCGGCTGACTCTTATCGAATTATTGTCCCTGAGAAACCGCCTTATCTCCCCTATGATCATGGGAACCGCATAGGTAGAAAACTTCACATTCAAAGAAGAATCGAAATTATCAATTGCCTTAATCAAACCAATACAGCCAATCTGAAATAAATCATCCACATTCTCACTGCTTGAAGAAAATCTTTTGATTACACTTAGAACCAGACGCAGATTTCCTTCAATGTACTGCTCCCTTGCTGCTTTATCCCCTTCCTCAATTCTGGAAAATAAAGCTTCTTTTTCTGCATTCTTGAGGAGCGGGAGCTTCGACGTATTCACTCCGCATATTTCAACTTTTCCTTGTACCATTTTTACGCCTCCTGCATTTATGATTGATTCAGACAAGCACGCGCTGCGGACTTTCTGACTGTGAATCTATATATAAAATGATTCACAAAAAGAGGCAAAAATATACATCGGACAAAGAATCATTTTATGCCTACTGCATATATTATGGTAAGTATTAATAGGATGTGTTCATATGCTCTTTTCCGAATTAAAATGCAAACAAGTTATTAACCTTAAGGACTGCAAATGTCTTGGAAGAGTTATCGATCTGGAATTCGAAGAATGCAGCGGACAAATTTGCAAAATTATTGTATCGAACAGCAATAGAATCTGTTCCTGGTTTAATAACGAACCTGAATACGTAATCTGTTTTAAAGAAATCAAAAAAATCGGTCCCGATATCATTATCGTCGATGTCGGCCGATAACTTACGAAGAGGTGCATAGAAGAATATTCTTAAGAATAATTCTTCTGCACCTCTCCTATTTTAACCCCTTTTACATGACAAACTCACTTACTGTTATTCTTCTCTTATCAACTCCTTCTTTAAACGCTTCATTATCTTTTTTTCCAGTCTTGATATGTACGATTGGGATATACCGAGTAATGTAGCCACCTCCTTTTGTGTCATTTCCTGACCGTCCGGCGTCCCTAGACCGAACCTTAAATTAATAATTGTTCTTTCCCTGTCCGATAATTTATTTATAGCTTTAAGCAAAAGCTTTCTTTCAACTTCATTTTCAATGTCCCGGTATATCACATCTTCATCTGTCCCCAAAATGTCCGACAAAAGCAGTTCGTTTCCGTCCCAATCCACATTGAGCGGTTCATCGATGGACACTTCCAACTTCGTCTTATTATTTCTTCTCAAATACATTAATATCTCGTTTTCAATGCATCTGGAAGCATAAGTTGCCAGCTTGATGTTTTTTTCCGGATTAAATGTATTAATGGATTTTATCAGCCCTATTGTTCCTATGGAAATCAAGTCCTCTACTCCGACTCCCGTATTATCGAATTTCTTTGCGATGTATACAACGAGCCTTAAGTTATGTTCTATGAGAATTGACTTTGCTTCATCTTCATACTCCGTTCCCAAATCACTGATAATTTCATTTTCTTTCTCAACTTCAAGCGGTGGCGGCAGTACTTCCGTTCCGCCTATATAGTGAATATCCCCCTGTTTTGTCATGAAAAAATTCGGTTCCCGCCTGACAATTTTGAACTGAACCTTCCCCGGTATTGCCACTTTAAAAATCATCTATTTTCCTCCTAGTCTTCTGATTAACAAATGCGGCACCGCTTCGCCGGGTGCCTCGTTGCATAAATCCGGATGTAATATCATTTGATATTTTCCGTTTGCGGATATTTTGTTCTTACTTATACCCACAATCACTTTCTGCCATCGTATATTTCCCTTATCACCTTCCACAACAATTTCCGGTATTTCATATCCTTCCAGCATACCGTACTCTTTTCCCACACTGTGATATGGAATCAGCTTAAACTTTTCCGGTATCCTTATTCCGTCGAGCCTCTCTAAAACCCCTTCTTCTATAATCGATACGGGTTTCCCGCTGACCGGTTCTTTTAGGCTGTTTCCTGTATCCGAAAGAGCACTTACCGTAACCTCATCTCCATACCCCAGAATCTTTACCGCATAAATATGATTCGCTTTCTTTTTTTTCACCTGTGCAATCCGCCAAGATGCCGCTTCATAACCGAGCAGTCCGATTCCCAATATACACCATATACTTTCTTGCCTGCTATGTAGGAACGAGACACTCGAAAAGAGGTATTTCATGAGTCCTCCGAAAAGAAAAGCGTACACGAACATATACCCGGTATAACGCAGTATTTCTTTTATTTGATTTGTCTTAAAAATAACTGCGGTCATTATTATATTGATAGCCAGCGGTCCTATAAACCTTTTTATGAACGCCGGTATTTCCGGTGTCAGCAGAAGCAGACAAAATAGAACAGCACCTGCGAAACTCGTGCAGCTCACCTTGATACGCGTGGCAGTACGTCTCAAAGTTTTAGCGGCAAGCGTATAGAAATATAGATTCATCACAAAGCTTATAAGAAACAAACTATCAATATTTATTTCGTAAACATACATACTTTTAAAATTGTCGCCGTCACCTCCTCTTATGCATTCCGAAAGAGTCGTTTTGTCCCTTCCGACTTAAACATTATATAAAGTATTGTCCGCTTTTTTTGTCAAAAAGACACTGATAATCCTTGCTATTAACCGCGGATAACGACACTTTCCGTACACAATTTTCATTCTGACAGAGGAAAATTTTTTACGCAAAAAAAGCCCTGACGCGTCAGAGCTTTTTCTTCATAATCTTTGTTTAATTCAATTTTTGCTTATTCCAGTCATTCTCTATCTGCTATTTTCTCTGAAGAAAATCAGGAATCTTAAGAGTCTTCTCTTCCACCGAGCTTCTGATATCTCCCGGTTTGTTAATGCCGGAAATCGTCTTCAAAGGAGTGGTGGACGGAGTAATGTTAGGCACAATACTTCCTCCGGGGGGCATCGCGCCCACGCCGTGAGCTCCTTTGCCCTGTAAAGAAGAAGGAGTAATATATCCCGGTTTATATGTACCGAAGGCCGCTGCCTTTGCTCCCGCATCCTCAAGACCTGTAGCAATAACGGTAATCGTGCAAGAGTCTCCCTTATTGGCATCATACATCGCACCAAAGATAATATTTACATCATCACCCGCAAGCTCCTGTACATAGCTTGCCGCATCCGAAGCATCGGCAAGGGTAATATCGCCTGAAACGTTGATTATAACATGAGTCGCACCGGAAATAGTCGTCTCGAGTAGCGGACTTTCGACTGCCATTTTGACAGCATCGCTCGCCTTATCGTCGCCTTTGCCGTAACCGATACCGATATGTGCGATTCCCTTATCCTTCATAACGGTCTGCACGTCCGCAAAATCCAGATTAATAACCGCCGGAACGTTAATAAGGTCGGTAATTCCCTGCACTGCCTGCTGCAATACTTCATCAGCTTTCTTAAGTGCATCCGGCATAGTTGTCCTTCTGTCAACAATCTCTAACAATTTATCGTTTGGAATAACAATAAGCGTGTCCACATTATCCTTGATTCGCTCAATACCGTTCAACGCATTTACCATACGCGCCTTTGCTTCAAAGCGGAAAGGCTTCGTTACGACACCAACGGTAAGAATCCCCATATCCTTAGCAATCTTAGCTACGACAGGTGCAGCCCCCGTTCCGGTACCGCCTCCCATACCGCATGTAACAAATACCATATCGGCACCCTTCAGAGCCGCAGTTACTTCTTCTTCGCTCTCCTGCGCTGCTTTCTCGCCAATCTCCGGCTTTGCTCCGGCGCCGAGACCCTTCGTAAGCTTCTCGCCGATTTGCAGCAGCTTAGGAGCCTTGCATAACTGCAAAGCCTGCTTGTCCGTGTTGATTCCTATGAACTCCACTCCATCAATACTTTCGTCAATCATTCTATTTACAGCATTATTGCCTGCACCGCCGACTCCTACTACTATAATCTTCGCTGCAGCCTCAGCATCGTTTGTCTTAATCTCAAGCAAGGTGGTTCCTCCTTCATCGTTCCAATTAAACTCCTACATGTTATCATATAATTATTTTTCTAAATTATCAACCTATTTTTCGTTTTTTTTGTTTTTCATTCTGTCATTTTCTTTCATCCGGATTAAACGTTATGTTCTTTGTGTCCTCGGTATAATTTTCCATCGGAAGAGTTCCGCTCTTTCCTTCCAGTTCAGGCAGGATATATTGAAGCTTCATTATTTTCTCATCCATATTTTCTCCCGCGCCTAAAGAAACCTTTACACCTCCAAAGTACAATGTAATATTGTAAGCGGAGTCAAAAAATATTTTATCAGCCGTCAGGTCATATTTTTTAAGAAGCTGCGTAATACTGAGTATCTGCATAAATACCGCATCATTCTCTACCGGAAGCGGCTCATTCAGTATCACATATCCGAAGTTCAATCCGGTTACCTGCGGCACTCCTTCTGTCTTTATTTCCGAGCTTTCCGCCACAATGCCATCCTTGTCAAAATACATATACTGCCCGAGATATTCCACACATCCGGCAAACGCTTTTTCGTACACATTGATTCTTATCGTATTCGGTGACAGGATATTCACATCCATCTTTTCCACAAAAGGAACTCCTTCTACCCCCTTATCTTTATACTTCATAGCAAGATACAGAGAATTATTTCCGTATCTGCCCTTCATTACCATATCCATTACTTCTTCATTCGTATAATGCACATTGCCATCCACATAGACGGTGGTTACTGTATAGGTGGTAACAATATAATAATATCCTGCAAATAGAAAAGCCGCCAGAACAAATAAAGAAATCCCTATAATTACCAAGCTTTTATGTTGAGTCAGCCAATCGTCTCTCTCGAACTTGTCCTCGTAAAATTCATATTGCCTTTTCTTTCGTTTATTTTTTGCCGGCGGCTCCTTCACCGGCAAATCTCCGTTCTTAACTAGTCGCAGATTAGTATTCTGCGGCTTTTTGCTGCTTGCCTTTCCGGCACTGCTTTTAGAGCTGTTCGTTTTCTTACCGTCTGTCTTTTTAGCGCTTTTCCCGCCGCTTCCGGACTTTATTTTTTTTCCCTTACTTCCCTTACTCTTACTCATTATTCTTTACCCTATGTTTATATCTGCTCCCAGGTTTCTGAAGTCCCTGCAAATATCTTCGTAACCTCTTTCAATGAAATGTCTGTTCTTGATAATCGTTTTTCCGCTTGCTCCTAGTCCCGCTATGACGAGTGCTGCTCCGCCTCTCAGTTCTTCCGCTTCCACGCTGGCTCCTACCAGCCGTTCTTTTCCTGTTACATAAGCTTTATTTTTTTCTATTCGAATATCCGCTCCCATTTTTCTAAGCTCATCTACTATGCGGAAGCGATTCTCGAATATGGTCTCTTCCAGTACGCTCTCTCCCTGTGCAACTGCCATTGCAGCCATCATCGGCGACTGTAAATCAGTTGGAAATCCGTCATATACTTCTGTTCTGAGGCAGGGAATCGCTTTGAGTCTACGAATCACATCAATCCCTACTCCATCTTCATTTACGGTTATATTGCCTCCCATCTGTCCCGCCACCTTAATCAGCGCTCCCAAATGCTCTGCCGGAGCCTTTTCCAGAAAAATGCTGCCTCCGGACGATAATGCAGCAATCAGATAAGTGCCCGCAACAATACGATCACTCGGAACTGTATACTTCGCCTCTCTTAGCTCTCCCACTCCTTTTATGCTGAGTGTAGATGTTCCCTCTCCCTCGATATCGGCTCCTGCTGCTTTTAAGAATCCGCACAGTGCCTCTATTTCAGGTTCCTTAGCCGCATTACGGACAGTGGTTGTTCCCTCTGCAAGAACGGCTGCCAGCAGAATATTCTCCGTGGCACCCACACTAGGAAAAGGAAGCGTATAATCCATAGCTTTCAGCTTTCTGACCTTTGCCGTAAAGAAATGCTCCTGCTCAATTACCTCTACTCCCATCTTTTTGAGTGCTGTGAGATGAAGATCTATCGGTCTCTTCCCAATAACGCATCCGCCGGGATATGCCATGAACACCTCTCCAATCCTGCCAAGCATCGCTCCCAAAAGCATGACCGAAGATCTCATTCTCCTTACGGATTCACCCGACATCGCATTGTCAATTACATTTGTCGCATCTATAGTTACCGTATTCCTGTACCAAGTCACAGAACACCCCAACTCCTGAAGCAGGTTCTGCATAAGATATACGTCCGCAATTCGCGGACAGTTTTTAATGACACAAGTACCTTTTATTAAAAGCGAAGCCGCCATAATCGGAAGTGCGGCATTTTTAGAGCCTTGTATCTTTGTCTCTCCTCGTAAAAAATTCCCACCATAAATATAAATAGAATCCAATGATTCACCTTCTAAACAAGTTTTTATGAAATATGACCTATTTTATATATATGGTACTTACTTAAAAACGTATCTTGTACTTCTCCTTAGTGCTCTGTCCACTCTCTCGTTTATAAATCTTTCAACCGAATTCCTTTTGCCACACTTAGAACAAGACCTATTTCTACCATTAAGAACAAAACGGAAGAACCGCCGTAACTGATAAATGGCAGAGAGATACCTGTGTTGGGAATAGTATTGGTTACAACCGCAATGTTTAAGATAACCTGAATAGAAATATGTCCAAGTACTCCTACTACAAGGAGTGCTCCGAATAAATCCGGGGCGTTGTTGGCGATTACCATGAATCTCCATATTAAAAGTAAAAACATAATTATAATAGATATTGCGCCAAAAAGTCCTAATTCTTCGCAGATAATGGAAAAAATCATATCGTTCTGAGCCTCCGGAAGGAAACCGAGCTTCTGCATGCTCTGTCCCAAGCCCTTGCCGAGAATCCCTCCCGAACCTATCGCATAAAGCGCCTGCAATGTCTGAAAGCCCTTTCCGCTTGCATATGCTTCCGGATCAAGCCATGCCAGAATACGCTCTCCACGGAAGCTTAAGCTGTCAGAAGAAGCGGCACTTACAATGGCGAACACCAGCACCGCAACAGCCGCAAGGCCTCCCAAGCCAAGCAATATGAACTTCTTATATTCTGGACTCGCCACAAACAGCATAAGTATCGCGATTCCGAATACGATAATGGCAGAACTTAAATTGTTTGTTATCTGCCATATCATCAAACAGATAGGTAACGGCACTGCAAGAACCGTAAAGAATCCTTTCGTCGTCCTTATTCCTCTTCCCATCCGGCAAACAAGACTCGCCAAAAATAAAATCATACCCAATTTGGCTACTTCGGCCGGCTGTAAAGTAAATCCTCCGATTCGAATCCATCTTGTTGCTCCGTTTGCCGAGTATTGAATACCGGGTACCAATACTAACGGTATGAGTACACCGGAGCCTATGTAACCGAGAGTCGCAAAACGCTCCCAGAAATGATAAGGAATATTTGCTACCACAATCATTGCCGCAAGCCCGATAATAGTTGCTGTTACCTGCTTCCTAAGATAAAAGGTAGAATCACCAAATTGAAGATTTGACTCATAGGAACTGGTCGAGTAAATCATGATTAAACCAAACCCAAGCAAAAACAGTACGATAAATAGCAAACTATAGTCAAAAAAGTTTTCCGATTGCTTTTTTCGGTGTCTTCCTACTCTTCTTTCCGCCACAGGATGTCATACTCCTTTCTTTGCCTATTTCTACAGCTGTTTATTTTACTTTCTCAAAGATTATTTACATAATCTTTAAACATATTTCCGCGCACTTCATAATTCGGAAACATTCCCCAGCTCGCACATGCAGGAGATAGGAGTACCGCATCTCCCGGTTTCGCTTCTCTCGTGCAGGTTTCAAGCGCTTCATCGAAACTACTTGCTCGAACGATGTTATCTATTCCATGCCGTCTTGCACATTCCTCTATCTTATCCGCAGTCTGGCCGATCAGTACAAAGCATTTTACCTTTCCGTCAAAGGCCTCAATCCATTCATCGTACTCACTTCCCTTATCATAACCTCCGCCGATTAATACAGTTGGTTTGGACATCGCCTTAATCCCCTGAATTGCAGCATCCGGATTTGTCCCCTTGGAATCGTTATAATAATCTACGCCTCTTTTTGTAGCAACGAATTCTATTCTATGCTCCACAGCTTTAAATCTCTTTACCGTATCGAGAATGTTTTCAAGAGGAACCTGCATGCTAAGAGAAACAGCAATGGCTGCCATTACGTTTTCCACATTGCAAAGCCCTACAAGATTCATTTCGTGAATATTCATGATTTTCTTACTGCTACCCGCATCCGCCATGTCAATACCGGATATGTAAATATCATCGCCTTCCAGGTAAATACCCTTTTCCAACCTTCTTGCAGAAGAAAAATAGATTACCCGGGCCGGACATCTACTGCCAAAATCCCTCGTATATTCATTTTCATAGTTTAGAACACATACTTCCGCTTTCGTTTGATTTTGAGCAATTCTCTCCTTTACCGCCGCATAATTTTCCATTGTATGGTGTCTATCCAAATGGTCAGGCGTTATATTGAGTATCGCCGATACTTGAGGCTTAAAGCTTTCCGTAGTCTCAAGCTGAAAGCTGCTGATCTCGGCCACGGTAATGGTATCTTCTTTCGTTTCCGGTGCAATTTCCGTATAGGGATTACCTATATTTCCCACTATATATACGGATTGAAAATATTCCTCCATAATCTGCCCTACCAAAGATGTGGTCGTCGTCTTTCCGTTGGTACCGGTAATCGCAACCAGCTTTCCTCTTGCATAAGTATGTGCAAGCTCTATTTCTCCCCGGACAGGAATCCCTCTTCTGCGAAATTCTTCTATCAATGCTGTATCTGTCGGAACTCCCGGGCTGGGAACCACTAATACGATTTTCCCTTCTATTTCATCCGGTAAATCACCGATTACGATTTCCGCATCGATTCCTTCGGGAAGCTTGCGAAGTATCGTCTCTCTATCAAGTCTTTTATTTTCATCATACAGAACCGGAACCGCACCTACCGAGTTAAGCAGTCTGAGCGCACCGATTCCGCTGATTCCCGTTCCTATTACCAAAACATTCTTACCTTGTAAATCCATGAAATTTTTCCTCTTTTCCTAACAGACTTTATATTCCCATAAGCGCAATCAGGCATAGCATGGCTGTTGCGATAGAAAACACCGCAACTACTCTTGTCTCCGACCATCCGCATAATTCAAAATGATGATGAATAGGAGCCATTTTAAAGAAACGTTTTCCTCCGCTCATCTTAAAATAACCTACCTGTATGACTACCGAAGCCACTTCAACGGCATAAACAAGAGCTACAATCGGTATATATAAAGGCATCTGCAGCATATATGCCGATGCTGCCACAAAGCCTCCAAGTGCAAGAGAACCTGTATCGCCCATAAATACACTGGCAGGATATACGTTAAACAAGAGAAAGCCTAACAGCGCGCCTACTACCGCACAAGTAATCGGTTCTATCCCGCTGGCGGTTCCTACCGCTACCACCGTGAAGAAGGTAGCTATCATGACCGTAACGCTGCTCGCCAGTCCATCCAGTCCATCTGTAAAATTGGCACCGTTTACCGTAGCTATAACAATAAAAAATAAAATCGGTATATTTAAAATTCCCATATCGAGAAACTTTCCCTGTATAAACGGAATCTTCATGGTTAGCGAAACTCCTGCATACCGGGTAAGATAATAGGCGAATATTCCCGTTACCAACAGCTGTCCAAGCATTTTCTGCCACGGGCGAAGCCCCATGGAGCGCTTTAGAACGACTTTGATATAATCGTCCAGAAAACCTATCATACCGAATCCTAATGTAGAAAAAAGAATTGGCATTATCTTCGGATAGTCATTCATGTAAATGACAGAAGTAGCCACAATACTGATTAAAATGAGAATTCCGCCCATCGTAGGAGTTCCCGACTTTTTAAGATGTGTCTGCGGACCGTCATCTCTGACTGTCTGCCCCGCTTTCAGCTTCCTTAAAAAAGGTATAATAAAAGGTCCTAATACCACACTGATTACAAAAGAAATTACTACAGAAATAATAACTGTATGATTCATTTTACTTCATATCCTTTCCTCAAGTCATCCTTTGTCATTATAATCCATTCTTTCTAAATAAGGAAGAATATTTTCAAAAAGCTGCCGTACGATCGGCGCCGCTATCTGACCTCCATAGTATACTCCCTTAGGATTATTAATGATGGCGACTGCAAGTACCTGCGGATTGTCTGCAGGTGCAAAGCCTAAGAAGGAGGAAATATATTTCCCGCTTCCTCTGGGAAGTGTCTGACTGGTCGCTGTCTTTCCGCCCACACGGTATCCCTCCACATGACCGTTTTTGCCGCTTCCGTTTTCCACCACTTGCTCTAAAATATAACGCATAGTTTCGGACGTCTCGGCAGAAACTATGTTCTTTTTTACGGGATATTGCAGAGTTTCTATCGTCTCACCCTGTGCATTTACCACTTTTACTCCAAAGTGCGGCGTCACTCTGTTTCCTCCGTTTATTATGGAGGAAACTGTCGTGGCAAGCTGTATAGGCGTAATTTGAAATGACTGTCCGAAAGACATAGTTGCCAGCTCCACCTCGCCGATGTTTTCTTTCTTATGCATGATTGTTGCAGCCTCACCGGGCAAATCAACGCCGGTCTTAGACAGCAATCCAAAATTTTTAAAATAATCGTAGTATTTGTCTACTCCGATTCTAAGTCCTACAGTAACGAATACCGGATTGCAGGAGTTCATGGTTCCCTGCACAAAATCTTCCGCTCCGTGCCCTCCAACTTTATGACATCTTATCTTTCTGTCCTCCACCACGATAAAACCGGGGCAACTAAACCGGTCGCTCACGCTTACCGCTTTGGATTCAAGCCCCGCCGCTGCAGTTATTATTTTAAAAGTGGAACCCGGCTCATATGTATCGTTAATACATCCGTTTCTCCACATTTGGTTGAGAGCATTCTGCTTTTCTTTTTCATTGATTGCTTCCGTGCTACCCTCCGGCAATGTATAGGGATCGTTCAAATTGAATTCCGGTACGTTTACCATTGCCATAACCTCTCCGTTCTGAGGATTCATAACGAGAATGGACACACTGTCAGCTTCCTTTGTTTCCATAGCCTGATAAGCCAGCTGCGTAGCATAGCTTTGAATGTTTACATCCAGACTCACGTACAGATCGTTTCCGTTTACAGGTTCTACCCTCTCTTCTCCGGCCTCAGCTATTTCTACGCCTTTGGCATCTGTTACCGTAAGAATAGTTCCCTCTTTTCCCTTTAAATATTCTTCGTATATAACTTCCAGTCCGATGATTCCCTGATTATCCCCACCGGTAAAGCCAAGTACCTTGGAAGCCAGCGAATCGTATGGATAATACCGTTTATAGTCCTCATCGACCTTCACTCCATCCAAATCGTACTCTCTTATTTTATCTCCTGTCTCTTTATCCACATTGCTCTTTATTCTTTCAATGGATGAATATTTTTCTACCCTTTTAGCCACATATTCTTCCGAAAGGTTCAGTTCTTTAGCGAGCACCTGTATAACCGTCTCCGGATGTGTAATCTGGTTATGGATAACAGATATCGTACACACTGTCCGGTTATCCGCAAGTACCGTCCCTGTTGCTTCTATGATTCTCCCTCTCGCCGCCTTAATGCTTCTTTCACGCTCATGCAATTCTTTTGCCTGTTCCATATAATATTCCGAACGAAATACCATAAGATATACAAGGCGTCCGCCCAGAAGCAAAAATGCTGCCACACAAATAAAAAAAGTGACTACTATCTTTTTCCGTATATAGGTTTTACTTTTTAATGCCATATGTATCAATAACCTCATAAAAAGGTGTTACTACAATCTATTATCCTTTTTATGGGGTTATTCTACTTTTCATGTTCTTCGTTGTATTAAAAAGGATTATTGTTATCCTGCGTACTGTCCGTAGAGCCCGCTCCGTTCACATTGGCCCGCCCGGCAGGTGTGGAATCATCGCCGGTTATGCTGTGTCCCGTTTCAGGATCCACCAGTTCTCCCGTATCCGGATCGACTGCATATCCTGTTTCAGGGTCGATGGGGAAGGTTTTCCAAACCTCCGTATATGTCTCTTCTTCCTCATCCTGCACCTCAGCATCGCCCCCCGTTTCTCCCGTTGCCGCATCATTTTCCGACACCGCTCCCTCGGTACCTTCTTCTTGTGTACCTTCTTCGGCTGTTCCCGACGCTACAGGAGTCATAATCTCTATCTGCAAAGCTTCTAACTCTTCGCGTTCCGCATCTGTCAGTTCCTCTGTCATGAATATTCCTTTATAAGGGAGTACTTCCGTGAGGATGTTTCTAACGATTCTCGTAGCATATTTCGCATCGTCCTGATATGCCACATTGGGTCTGTCCACAACTACATAAATTGCTATCTGTGGATTATCCGCAGGCGCATATCCCATAAAGGATACTACATATTCATTATTTCCACGAGGCAAAGTCTCCGCAGTTCCTGTCTTACCGCCAATCATATAACCGGCCGGACGTGCCGTCTTACCTGTGCCGTTCTCGCCGGATACAACAAGATTACAATCTTCCTTAATTATTTCAGAAGTGGATTCCGAGATTGTCTGTTTAAGAATTCTCGGCTCGATATTCTGCACGGTTGCACCGCTCGGACTGATTATTTTGCTTACCATATGAGGCTCATAATAATTGCCTCCGTTTATTAAAGAGCAGAACCCCGTGATCATCTGTATCATCGTCGCGTTAAAACCTTGACCAAAGGAATTGGTCGCAAGCTCCGTCGGGCCTATTGTACTTTTATCATATACGAGACTGGCCGTTCTGGATTCACCCGCGAGATCAATATTTGTTTTTAATCCAAAATTAAAAATATGCTGGTAGTCAATATATGTGTCCTTTCCCGTAGCCATGTTGACATACATCATCACTACGTTGCAGGAGCGCTCCACCCCCTGCGCTACGGTAAGAGGACCGTCTCCATAGGTATTATGGCACTTTATCTTATAATCCCCTACTTCGAGAAAACCATTACATGTATATGTTTCATTGCCGGTAATACTTCCCGAATCGATTCCCGCTGCTACCGTAAATGGCTTTGCAACAGAACCAGGCTCATATGTATCGTTAATGCAGAAGTTCCTCCAAAGAGCATTGAAGTTCTGGTCGAGTTGGTTCGTACCCTCCATAGACGCAAGGTTTTCTGCCGTAATATATTCACCGGTCTTATTTCCAAGCTCGTCCACCATTGGCATTCCTATCAAGTCTTCGGAATTCTTGGTATTATTCAAGTCGAATACCGGATAACTCGCCATCGCAAGAATTTCCCCCGTATTCACATCCATAATAATACAGCCCGTATTATTGCTGCCATTTCTTTCTAAATAGTTATTTTTATATTCATCATTGAACTTTTTTAAATATTTTTCAACTATGCTTTGAATATTGGCATCTATGGTCGTTACTATAGAATTCCCGTCAACGGCCGCAATCGTCGTTCTTTCTAACGCAGCATCCCCGTTCAGATAACCATATTCCCTTCCCGGAGTACCGCTGAGTACATCGTTATAATACTCCTCCAGACCATAAAGTCCTTGATTATCACTTGTCGTAAACCCTATGGCATCGCAGGCAAGGGTATTGTTCGGGTACTTTCTCTTATATTCTTCCTCGAACCAAATTCCCTTTATATTTGCCCCCTGCTCCTTATCCGCTTCAAGCTCTTTAAAGCCGCTGATTTCTTCATAAGTCATTTGCTTCTTCAATATATAATAAGAAGATTCGGGGTGGGAAGCGAGCCTCTGGCGGATGACGGAACCATCTATTCCCAATTTCGATTGAACCGCTGCAATAGTCGGTTCCACGGACTTCTCATCGTCCAACATTACCTTCGCATCTAAAATAACGTTGTAAACCTTCTCACTGACTGCTAGCTTAGTTCCTTTGCTATCCAATATATCCCCGCGTCTGAAAGGTATTGTTCTGCTATCATATTCCTGCTGGGACAATACTTGTTTTTTATATTTCTCGCCGTTTTCCTTATTTATTAAAATAAGTCTTGCCGTCAACCCTACAAAAGCCAGCAATACTATAATAAATAGCACTACCAGCTTTTTCTGCATCCCAGTTGTGAATCTGTTCTTACTTGCTTGTTTATCTCTGCTCAATCTTACACCTGCCTTACTTTGGGATATCTGCGACCTGTCTTACGTAATCGCTCCCTTCTCCGGAAAATGTTATGATTTGACCTTCTTCCGCATATTTCATTCCCAACTCCTGAATAGCGATTCTCTTTACTTCTTCCATATCGATGCTGCTCGTAATCCTGTTATATTCCTCGTCATTATCAAGCTTTAAGTTATTCAATTCCTTTTCCAGCCTTGAAACGTTTTTAATGCTGTTTGTTAAATCTGACTGCAGCCCGATATAACTCATAAGAATGAACCCTGCCGCCACAACAGCACATGACAAAAAAAGCACGTAACCAAAGCTCATATGATATGCTTTTTCCCGGTTCTTTCTCGCGGTATTGCTTATCTGCCTCTTCGGTTCTCTCGGCGCATATATTCTTTCATCCGGTTTTCTGACTGCAGTGCCTTGTACATAGGCATTTTTCCCTTGTGTATACGTCTGTTGTCTTCTGCCTGCGTTCTGCACTCTACCCTTATACTGTGCCATAGCATCCTACCCTTTACCCTCTATATTTTTATTTTTTTTCAAAGACTCGAAGTTTTGCGCTTTTAGACCTTTTGTTTTCCGCCAATTCATCCTCCCCGGGTAAAATCGGCTTTCTTGTGATCACTTTCCCTTTTGATCTGTTTCCGCATACGCATACCGGAAAATCCGGCGGACACGTACATGGATTCTCATTCTTTCTAAAAAAGGATTTTACGATCCTATCCTCCAGCGAATGAAATGTGATGATACAAAGCCGCCCTCCAGGATTTAATAGCTCGATAAATGCGTCTATCGAATCTTGTAAAACCTCCAGCTCCCTGTTGCATGCTATTCGAATCCCCTGAAAGGTTTTCTTGGAAGGATGACCGCCAGTCTGCCTCATCTTCGCCGGAATAGCCGCCTTTATTATCTCGTTCAATTCACCGGTAGTCTCTATTGGCTTGTCCTGTCTCGCCTTTGCGATATGTTTTGCTATATTTTTTGCAAATTTATCCTCACCGTAATCTCTGATAATACGGAACAACTCCATTTCCGAATATTCGTTGATAATATCCTTTGCACTCACGGCTTGTCTCTTATCCATCCTCATATCCAATGCCGTGTCATATTTATAGGAAAACCCTCTCTCCAGCGTATCCAGTTGATAAGAAGAAACTCCTAAATCGAGCAATATACCGTCTACTTTCTCTATTCCAAGTTCTTTTAATACTTCCGGTGCGTTACAATAGTTGCTTCTTACAATAGTAACCTTGTCCGCATAAGGGGCCAGCCGCTCTCCTGCCGCCTCGATGGCTGCTTCATCCTGATCGATTCCGATGAGTCTGCCGCCCTCCGTAAGTCTCTTTGCTATTTCAAAGGAATGGCCGCCGCCGCCCAGCGTGCCGTCCATATATATTCCCGTACCTTTTATTTCTAAATTATCGATTGTTTCCTGCAATAAAACGGAGGCATGTTTAAATTCCATTTACTCTCCTCATCTGTTCCTATATGCCAAGTCCAAGCTCCGACATATGTTCGGCAATGCTTTCCATATCTTCGTAGGCGGATTCACCGTCCCATCTTTCTTTACTCCATATTTCGATTCTGCTCGCAACGCCGATAAGAACAACATCTTTATTAATTCCTGCAAAATCCTTCAGCACTGATGGTACTAGGATTCTTCCCTGCTTGTCCACTTCCACACTTGCCGCTCCTGCAAGGAAAAAGCGGACAAATGTTCTTGCATCTTTGTTTGTCAACGGTAAGCTTCTGAGCTTTTCTTCGAATACAGACCATTCTTTATTATCGTACACAAATAGACAGCCATCCAACCCCTTCGTAATAACAAACTCTTCACCGAGAGCTTCACGGAACTTTGAAGGAATGATCAGCCGGTTCTTTGCATCGATTGTATGGTTGTATTCTCCCATAAACATAACGCTCACCTGCCAATACACGTTTCAAAAGCGGTCTGCCACCTTTTTGTATGTAAAGCTGCCACTTGAATATTTTCCGGAGAAAAATACTAAATCTCCCCACTCTATTCCACTTCACACCACTTTCCACCACTTTTAATCTGATTTTATACTAATTATCTATGTTTGACAAGCCAAATTTCATAATTTCTTAATAAAAAATGCACTTTTTAGTTTCCTAAAAAGTGCATTTTTTCAGCATTTTCAACATATTGTGTAAACGCATGTTCCGAATACCAGATATAGTTTTTTTCTAATATAATTAAATAAATTTATACATTAAAACGGAATAAAATTACATCCCCATCTTTTACAACATAATCTTTTCCTTCCATTCCAACAAGCCCTTTTTCTCTTGCGGCCGAAAGTGAACCTTGTTCCAGAAGGTCTTTATAATTTACTACTTCAGCTTTAATAAACCCTCTCTCGAAATCCGTGTGAATCTTGCCGGCCGCCTGCGGCGCTTTCGTTCCGATTTTAATGGTCCATGCCCTTGTCTCATCCTCGCCTGCTGTTAGGAAGCTGTGAAGACCCAAAATATGATAACTTGCCTTAATAAGCTTTTCAAGCCCGGATTCTTTGAGACCCAAATCTTCCAAAAACATAGCTTTTTCATCTTCATCCAATTCCGCTATTTCCTGTTCGATTTGTGCACAGATAACAAATACTTCGCTGCCGTTTTCCGACGCAAACCCTCTTACCGCTAAGACTCCTTGATTATCCGCACCGTCATTTGCCAAGTCCTCTTCCGCTACATTAGCGGCAAATATGACCGGTTTATAAGTGAGCAAATTGTAAGATGCGAGCAAGGCGAGTTCGTCTTCGTCCTCAACCTCAAAGCTACGCGCTAATTTACCATTTTCTAAATGGGCTTTGATTTTCTCTAGCAAATCCAGTTCTTTGGCCAGCGCCTTATCCATTCTTGCACCTTTGCCCACCTTGGCAATTCTTCTGTCAAGAATCTCTATATCGGAGAAAATAAGTTCCAGATTGATTGTCTCGATATCCCTTAAAGGATTGATATTTCCATCCACATGGACAACATTGGAATCTTCAAAGCACCTTACCACATGTATGATAGCATCTACTTCCCTGATGTTACTGAGAAACTGGTTACCGAGTCCCTCTCCTTTGGATGCCCCCTTTACAAGACCTGCAATATCCACGAATTCGATCACAGCCGGCGTAACTTTTTTGGATTGGTACATATCTCCTAACAATTTCAATCTTTCATCCGGCACCGGCACAATGCCGATGTTGGGATCAATCGTACAGAAGGGATAATTTGCGGATTCCGCTCCCGCCTTCGTCAACGAATTAAATAAGGTACTCTTTCCCACATTCGGGAGCCCTACTATTCCCAGTTTCATATTTCGTTTCTCCTTTTAAAGTTTCTCAGTATTTCTTCTGTTCCCGTAATTCCCCATACAATAATTTATAATTATTATATCTGACCGAACTGATTCTGCCATCCGCCAGAGCCTCTTTTACACCACACCCCGGCTCGCTGATGTGGACACAGCCCGTGAATCTGCAATACTCTTCATATTTGACAAATTCCCGATAATATTCCTTCAAATCTTCTTTTTCCATATCGAATAAGTGTAAGGAAGTGAACCCCGGCGTATCCATCATATACGTATTCCCGTGCAAAGCTATAATTTCCGAATGCCTTGTCGTGTGTTTTCCTCGTTCTATTTTTCTGCTGATATCTCCGATTTCCATATTGGCTTCCGGCTTCAGACTGTTTATAATCGAAGATTTACCCACTCCGCTCGGTCCGGCCACCACTGTCGTCTTACCTGCCAACAACCTGTGCAGTTCTTCCATACCTTCGTTTTCTCTTGCACTGACAAACAATACGCGATAGCCTGAAGTCTCATAAGCACGCTGCAGTTCTTCTATTTCCTCCCTTGCAGCTATATCCTGCTTATTAAAACAAATGATGCTGCGAAGCCCCTGTCTTTCCATCATAATCAGAAACCGATCTAAAAGATTGAAATTCGGTTCCGGTTTTACGATGGAAAAAATCACGAGAGCCTGATCGATATTGGCTACCGCAGGGCGTATCAGTTCGCTGCGCCTTGGCAATATCTGTATGATATTTCCCAACCGTTCCTCTTCATCCAGAACATCCATGAGCACATCATCACCTACAAGAGGTTTCATATTTTCTTTGCGAAAAATCCCTTTCGCCTTGCACTCATATACCTTTCCGTGTTTTTCGGTACCATTCTCCGCATAAACATAGTAAAAACCGGCAATGCCCTTGATAATTTTTCCTTGTATACTTTGTATACTATGCATAATCGCCTTTCCTTAGGTTAAGATTCCGGTGTAAATTGGATTTCTCTCGTTATCGTTTTTTGAGTGGTGGTTCCCTCTGTGGTCGTTACTTCTCCCGTGTCGGGATTCGTTACCGTCTGCGCGTCGGTAGTGACCGTATACGTAAAGGTAATCGTCCCCGTTGCCGATTTGATTCCTGTATAATTGACCGAAATAGGGAAAGAAGTTGTATTCGTATTTAAAAGCTGGATTCCGTCCGCCGTATCTACCGTGACCGTAACATTCACCCCCGCCCTGTACTGAGGATCTTCCTCCGGAGAAGGTGCCTGTATGCTTCCGCTATAACTATATGTCGCCTGCTTCGGACCTATACTCACCTGCAAATCGATAGCTGTTCCGCTATCCACATAGGAGCCTACGGAATAACTCTGATAACATACGAGTCCCGACAGAGATGCATCATCATTATTTACTTCCGATACGCTTCCAACCTTTAAGCCCGCTTCCGTCAAGGTCGCCATAGCATCCATTTCCGATATTCCGATTAGATTAGGCACTCTTATTTTGTTGTCCTCCGCACCCTGACTGATACGTATAGTAACCGCTGAACCGCTGGGCGCTTTTGTTCCGCCCTCAGGTGTTTGGGAAATAATATTTCCTTTCGCCACCTTCGTATCGTAACTCTCCGTCTTACTTACGGTAAAGCCTTTCCCCTGCAAAGTCGACACTGCCTCTGCCGTAGATTTCCCTACTACATCCGGAACTTCTACGCCGCTCGTTCCCGAATTGACCGTAAGTATGATTTCAGTACTCGAATCTACCATCTGGCCGATACCTATATTACATTCAAGCACCAGACCTTCATCGTATTCTGCCGTTTCCTTATAAGTTATTTCAGGCGATAAGCCCAACCCTAAAAGCTCTTTTTTTACTTCTTCGATCTGTCGTCCCACTACTTTCGGCATTTCTACTTTACCGGACTCCTCCTGCGTCTCTTTGTTATCTTTTCCGCCTCCAAACGGAAGGATTCCCAAGGTTTTCCCTACTAAAAATAGTACAATAAAACCAATCAGAAGCGCTGCGACAATGGCTAGTATCGTTGTAATACGCTCAATCTTGGAATTGTATTCCTCTTCTTCGCCCTCCTCATCTTCCATATCGTCGATATCCTCTTCCTCCTCGTCATCATCACCCTCATCCTCTTCTTCGAAAATAGGACGAATCTTCTTAAGACGCAACTCCTCTTCCATAGAATCTCTTCGATTGGACTGCTTCTTGATTTGTACCATATCTTTGTCCGTAATCATTCTTGTAGAAGCTTCTTCATTGGGATTTACCATTTTTACGAAGTCCTCATCAGGATTAATCAGTGACTGCTTCAAATCCGCAATCAGATTTCTCATAGACTGATACCTTCTGTCCGGACTTTTCTGGCAGCATTTAAAAACAATCTGTTCTACGCTGACAGGTATCTCGGAGACATATTCTCTCGGAGAAGGCAGCGGCTCTTGTATATGTTTAATAGCTATGGCTACCGTCGTTTCCCCATTAAAGGGAACCCTTCCGGTAAGCATTTCGAACATGGTAATGCCGAGAGAATAGATATCGCTTTTCTCGTCGCTATATCCGCCCCTCGCCTGTTCCGGTGAAGTATAATGAACGGAACCCATTACATTGGAAGTAATCGTATTGCTTGTCGCTGCCTTCGCAATGCCGAAATCCGTTACCTTTACCTTGCCTTCCTTCGAAATAATAATATTCTGCGGTTTAATATCCCGATGAATAATATGATTGTTATGTGCGGCTTCTATTCCCATAGACACCTGTATAGCAATGCTGACAGCTTCTTTGACGGAAAGGCGTGCCTTTTTTTCGATGTACTGCTTTAATGTAATGCCCTCTACAAGCTCCATAACAATATAGTAAATGCCGTTTTCTTCGCCAACATCATATACATTCACTATATTGGGGTGCATAAGTCCGGCTGCTGCCTGAGCTTCTACACGAAACTTTGAAACGAAATTTGCATTTTCGGAAAATTCCTGCTTCAACACTTTTACAGCCACGTATCGATTCAGCTTATGGCATTTTGCTTTATATACGTCCGACATCCCACCGGTTCCAATTTTTTCCAGTATTTCATACCGGTCTCCGATTATCATTCCAATTTTAATCATTTTCCACCTCGTCTGCAAACGGTTCGATAATAATTACCGCAATATTATCTTTACCGCCGTTATTATTGGCTGCCCTAACCAATTCCTCCGCTTTTTCTTCCACATTTTTCTTTGAGCCCAAAATCCTACTGATTTCTTCGTCCTCCAGCATATTGGTCAATCCATCCGAACACATTAAAACAATATCTCCGGGAATGAGCTCCACATTGAAAAAATCCACATCTACTGTATCTCTGGCACCAATTGCTCTGGTGATAATATTTTTATCCGGATGGCTTCTTGCCGACTCCCTATCGATACCTCCCATTCGAACCATCTCTTCTACTAAAGAGTGATCCCTGGTAATTTGTTCGATCTTTCTTCCGTTCACTACATACAGCCTGCTGTCCCCCACATTGGCAACTTCCAAATACTTGCCGTTTAAGCACGTAGCTGCTACTACCGTGGTTCCCATACCGGCAAGGGCCTCATCTTCCTCAGCCTTTTTCCTGATATGTTCATTGGCCGCTTCGATCGCTTTACCCAGTATTTTAACAGGACTTTTCTCAAAAGAACGCTCTATTTCTTCCCGCATAGTTTCTACCGTATATTTGGATGCATAGTCACCCGCATTATGTCCGCCCATTCCATCCGCTACAATAAATATATTCGGGAGATTTCCTACGGGAGTGTCCGATACAAATACATAGTCCTGATTTAATTTTCTCTTTTTTCCGATATCAGTAACAGAAAATGTCTTTAACACTTTAAAAGCCTCCTGTATTTATTGATGGCATCCATTGTTAGCATCTTTCGATGCTATTGCCTTCCGACGAAGCTGCCCGCAGGCGCCATCAATATCTCTGCCCATTTCCCTTCTTATAGTAACATTTATTCCGTTTTTTTCAAGTTTATTTTTGAATGCAACTACTTTCTCATGGGTGCTGGATACAAAATCCCGTTCTTTTATTGGGTTCACCGGAATGAGATTGACATGGCAGTTTAGGGATCTTATGAGTCCTACAAGCTCTCTCGCATCCTCCTCAGTATCATTTACGCCTCCCACAAGGCTATATTCAAAAGTAATTCTTCTTCCGGTCTCTTTAAAATAGTATGCACAAGCCTCTATCAACTCATCCAATCCATACCTGTTCGCAATCGGCATGAGCCTTCTTCTTTTCTCGTCAGTTGTCGCATGCAGGGAAAGAGCCAACGTAATCTGCAGTTTTTCCCCCGCCAATTTACGCATCTCAGGTACGATACCGCAAGTAGAAACAGTAATATTCCTCTGGCTGATATGTAAGCCGTCCTCATTCGTAATCAGTCTTATAAACCGCAGCACGTTGTCATAGTTATCCATCGGCTCCCCGGTTCCCATTACCACTACATTAGAGACCTTCTCTCCTGTCAGAAGCACGATGGAATAAATCTGATCCAGCATCTCCGAAGGAAGAAGGGAACGTTCCAAGCCATCCAGCGTGGAGGCACAAAAGGCGCATCCCATCCGACAGCCGACTTGAGAGGAAATGCATACAGAGTTCCCGTGTTTGTACTTCATCCACACGCTCTCCACCATATTTCCATCCGCTAACTCGAAAAGAAATTTCTTAGTACCGTCAATCTTCGACTCCTGCATCCTAACTTCTTTTAAATTAGTAAAATCATATCTTTCTTTACACTTTTCCTTTAATCCCTTGGAAATATTCGTCATCTCGTCAAAGCCGCGTACTAGTTTTACATGCATCCACTCATAAATCTGCCCCGCACGGAAGGATTTCTCCCCTATGCTTTCCATATCCTCCTTCAGTTCCGAAAGCGTCATAGATTTTATATCTTTTTTTATATCCTGCATAGTTCAATGCCTTTCATACGTGCCGCCGGAATCTTGCGATAAAAAATCCGTCCGTCTCATGGACTCCCGGCAAAAGCTGTCTCATATCGGTAAGTTCAAAGGGATAATTATCGGCAAACCAAGCCGCCATCTTCTCATTTTCTTCCTTGTGTATCGTGCATGTGCTGTAAATAAGTACGCCGCCCGGTTTGACATACTGCCATATGGTATTCAATATTTCCTTCTGCAAAAGCGGAAGTTCTTGAAGTGCTTCTTTTGTTATGTTATATTTGATATCCCGCTTCTTTCCCACAATTCCTAAGCCCGAGCAAGGCAAATCCGCCAAAACCACATCCGCCTTTTCCCTAAGTTTCTTATCATAAACTGTCGCATCATAAGCTTCTATTATTATGTTGGTTAATTTTTGACGCACCGCATTCTCTTTGATAAGTGCCGTCTTTTCCTCTGTCAGATCTCTGGCAAGAACTTTCCCTCTACCCTTTAACTTTACCGCCGCATGGGTTGCCTTCCCACCAGGTGCGGCGCAGACATCTATGACGAAGTCGCCTTCTTTAATACCCGCTTCTTCCACGCAGAGCATGGAACTTACATCCTGTACGGTGAGAAGCCCTTCCTCAAATCCCGGAATGCTCCGCACCCCATCCAGATGTTCCAGATCATAAGCATACGGAAGTGCGGCATGCTTTTTTATCCTTATTCCTGCTGCTTTTATTTTTCTTAAAAGTTCCTCCTGCTCTTCTTCGCTCATCGTTTCTTTTAGGCGAATCGTTACAGGTCGAACGGCAAGCATAGCTTGAAGCATCTTTTCAGTCTGCTTTTCTCCGTAGTCTTCCATCCACATGGAAATGAGGTACTCCGGCATGGAATACCGTACGGACAGGTAACCTCCTGGGTTCTTATCCCTGTCCGGATAAGCGATTTGGTCTTTCTGTCTCGCAATATTTCTGAGCACTCCGTTAATAAAACCTTTTAAAGACTGAAATTTCCGTTTTCCCGCAAGCTTTACCGCCTCATTGCATATTGCCGAGTCAGGAACCCCGTCCATAAATAGTATCTGGTATACACTCATACGAAGCAGGTTGCGAATCAATGGTTTCATTTTTTTCACAGGAATCTTGGAATAGCTGTCTATAATGTAATCAATCTGCATCCGTCTCTCCAAGGTTCCCTCCGTTACCCGCTTAATAAATGCTTTCTCCTTTGCACTTAAATAATCATATTTATCCAGCACACTGCGCATCAGAATATGGCTGTAGGTGTTTTCCTTTTCTATTTCTAACAGCATATCCAGAATCAGCTCTCTTATATTCATAAAAATTATCCTTCCGGTTATCAATCGTCATTTCTTCTGTTGCCAAACAAAAGAAGCAGACGAAGAAGCTGTAATATGGAGGAGGCAACTCCTGCTACATAGGTAAGGGCTGCCGCACTCAATACCTTTTTACAGCCTGCCACTTCCTCTTCCCCGGTTATCCCATAGTCCTGTAGCATTACGAGAGCCCTGGAGGAAGCGTTATATTCTACGGGGAGCGTAACTACCTGAAACAATACGGCTATTGCGAATACCCATATGCCTACTTGTACGAGCGTAGAATACATTCCCAAAACTACTCCGAGAAGAATCAACGGAATACTGAGCGTGGAGCTGATGTTTGCTATAGGTGCCAGCGCGTTGCGAAACCGTATCGGCAAATATTCCTCCTGATGCTGCACCGCATGTCCGCATTCGTGTGCCGCCACGCCGAGAGCTGCAATGGAACTGGAATTATACGTGCGGTCCGAGAGCCTAAGTACCTTGTTCCTAGGATCGTAATGGTCGGTCAGATTGCCCTGTACACGTTCGATTCTAACATCGTAAATTCCGGAGTATCTCAATATTCTTGACGCGGCCTCTGCCCCGGTTATTCCGCTTCTGCTTCTTATCTTTTCATATTTATTGTAGGTGCTGTTCAATTTGCTGCTTGCTGCAATACACAAAATTGCTCCAACCAGCACCAAAATATAGGTAGGATCCATATAATATCCATAATATCCGTACATAATCGCAAACCTCCTATTTCCTTCCATATGTTCTTCCGGCCCGATTACGGAAATGCCGTTATCTGTCCTGTGCTCCGAGTACCATACCCTGTTTAAGAACATATCCGAGTAAAAAGTCTTGCACCTTCATCCTCTTCTTCCCCTCGAGCTGCACTTCCGTTACCTTTAATTCGCCCTTTCCTGTCTGCACATAAAAAGCCTCTTTTTCTATCTTCGTTACAGTTCCTGCTTCTCCCTGCTCCGTTTTTATCGTTTCTTCGTCTACGGTCGAGTTGACCGGCTCAGCTTCCCATATCTTCAAAGTCTTGCTATTATAATAAGTATACGCACTGGGCCACGAATTCAGTCCTCTTATCAGCCTGTCGATTATAACTGCTTCCTTCGTCCAGTCGATGTACCCCAAGGATTTCTTAAGCATCGATGCATGTGTCGCTTCTTCCTCCTTTTGTTTCTCGGGTACCAGTTCCCCCTTTTCTATTAAAGGAAGCGCTTTCACAATGAGCTTTGCTCCTGCTTCGCATAACTTATCGTGTAAGGATTCACCGGTTTCTTTTTCCTCAATGGGTACAACACTCTTGATAAACATATCGCCGGTATCCACGCCTTTATCCATTCGCATAATCGTAATGCCGGTTTCTTTTTCTCCGTTTAGAATTGCCCATTGAATGGGTGCCGCTCCGCGATACTTCGGCAACAGGGAAGCATGAATATTAACGCACCCGAACTTCGGCATATTCAATATTTCCTCAGACAATATCTGCCCGAACGCAGCGACCACAAAAATATCGGCCTCGTACTTTTTAAGCTCTTCTACAGATTCCTTCTCTTTTATCCTGATCGGCTGAAATACAGGAATATTATATTTCAGCGCACATTGCTTCACAGGAGGCATCTGTACCTCCTTACCTCTTCCTTTCGGTTTATCCGGCTGAGTAACAACCGCAGCGACATCATGTCCTGCTCTCACGATAGCCTCCAACGCACCTACTGCAAAATCAGGCGTTCCCATAAAAACTATTTTCATTCCTCATCCTCCAAATCGGATACATTCATTAATTCTCCCTCTACCTTATCTACGTAAAGCTCTCCGTCCAAATGATCGAGTTCATGGCAAATAGCCCGCGCCAGAAGTTCCGTTCCTTCAATTTCATAGGGCTCCATATTTTCATTCAGAGCCACCGCTTTCACATAGTTAGGTCTCGTAACTATGCCCGTTTTCCCCGGAACGCTAAGGCATGCCTCGCTACCTGTCTGTTCCCCGCTGGTTTCTATAATTTTCGGATTGATAAGCACATAAGGATCCTCTCCCGTAACATCGATCACAACGATTCTCTTCAATATACCGACCTGAGGTGCTGCAAGCCCGACTCCGTACGCCTCATACATCGTATCGAACATATCATCAATCAACTCTCTGATACGGGGAGTCATCTCCTTCACATCCTTGCATTTCTTTAATAAAACATCATCTCCTATTTCTCTTATGTTTCTGATTGCCATTTTATTTCATCCTTTCTTTATTCTTTATTAAGAGTACTAATAGGAACTCATCGGATCAAAATCGAACTGTAGGGTTTCCTTTTTCAGTTCTTCCTTGTTTTTCCTATTCTCAATATATATCTCCAGCATGTTTTTAATATCTACGAGCTTATTGTATTCAACATTCTTTATATAAAGCGTGTATCGGTAAATATCGTTAATCTTTCCGATGGAAGCAGGCGCAGACCCAATGACAATGGTTCCGTCCTTCTGCTCCTTTGCCCTCTCTTTTACCATATCTGCCACAATTTGTGCAAGCTCTCTTCCCGCTTCTTCCTCTGCCGAAGTGATAAGAACTGTCAGCATGTGTGCCGCCGGAGGATAGTGGAGCATTTCCCTGTATAGCATTTCTTCCTCATAAAAGGATTGATAATTCTGATCTGCAGCGTGTATGATACTGTAATGCTCCGGATCATACGTCTGAATGACAACTTCTCCTGTTTTGCCGCTTCTTCCCGCACGCCCTGCTGCCTGTGTGAGCAATTGAAATGTCCGCTCGCCCGCGCGATAATCGCCTGCATGCAGAGATAAATCCGCCGCCAGAATCCCAACCAAGGTCACATTCGGAAAATCATGCCCCTTTACAATCATCTGAGTGCCTACCAGTATATCGGCCTCCCCATTAGCAAAGTTATTCAGAATCTCATCATAGCTATCCTTTGTGCGGGTCGTATCCGCATCCATCCGAAGTACTCTCGCCTGAGGAAATTCCTTGCGAAGCACTTCTTCTATCTGTTGGGTTCCTGCCCGGAAACCCAAAATATATTTGGAGCCGCAGGAAGGGCAAGCTTTTACTGTCGGCTCTTCATGGCCGCAATAATGGCAGATGAGCTTCCCATTTTTATGTTCCGATAAGGAAACATCACAGTGCGGACATTTCATCACGTGTCCGCAAGCACGACAGGAAATAAATCCCGCATATCCTCTCCTGTTAATAAAAAGTATGACCTGCTCCCTTGTCCGTAAACGTTCTTCAATTAAACCATGCAGCTTCCTGCTGAATATGGAACGGTTTCCTTCTTTTAATTCTTCCCTTAAATCCACGGTATAAACAGTAGGAAGCGCTCCTCCTGCCTGTCGGTTCTTAAGTTCATACAGCTTATACTCCCCGTTTCTTGCCCTATAATACGACTCTAGGGAAGGTGTTGCTGACCCAAGCACCACAAATGCATCTTCATGCATAGATGCAATTTTTATTGCGGTCTCTCTGGCGTGATATTTCGGCATGGATTCGCTTTTGTATGTATTTTCGTGTTCCTCATCTATAACAATTAAGCCAAGATTGGGAAAAGGTGTAAACAGTGCAGACCTCGGTCCGATAATTACATCGATGTCTCCCTTTTTAGCCCGCTCGCACTGATCGTATTTTTCCCCTTTTGACAAGGTAGAGTTCATAACCGATACGCGGCTGCCGAAGCATTTATAAAAACGAAGCACCGTCTGATAAGTCAGAGCGATTTCCGGGATTAATACAATGGCTTGCTTTCCTCTTTTTACCATCTCTTCAATTAGCGCGAGATACACTTCTGTTTTCCCGCTTCCCGTAATTCCATGAATGAGGCAAGTATTTCTCTCTCCAGAATCATAGGCGGATAAAATATCTTTCAGTATGAAGCTTTGCTCTTCGCATAAGTCCTTTTTTACTCCGTAACTTTCGCTTCGGACATCCTTTTTCTCTTTCATAAGTTCTATCGGATCACGATAGTTGCTTTCCACCGATATCCGAACGGCTCCCTGCGCCTCCAGACTTTTCAGCGTCTTTAAGGAAACATGAAGTTTCCCTGTAAGAAGAGATACCGGAAGCTCTTTTTCCGGTATCAGCTCGGCAAGTACACGGGCCTTTGCCACTTGACGTTTTGTCAGACAGCTTTTGAGCAAAGCTTCCGTTTCCTGTTCAGAAAGCAAGAGCCTGCAATCTTTCTTTTCCACATTTTTTATCTTCTGTTTTACCGGAAGCACTGTCTTAAGTGCCGCGATCATAGTGGAACCATACTGCTCCTTCATCCATGCCGCCAGCCTAATATAATCGGCTTCCGCCGTTATATCCCTCTCCTCGGCAAAAGCTATGCTTTTTAACTTTTCCGGAGCAAATTCCGCCTGATCCGTTATCTCGATGATATAGCCTTTTCTGAGATGATTTCCCGCTCCAAAAGGCACTGTCACACAGGCTCCCACCTCCAGCTCGCCTCTTAAATCTGGAGGAATCAAATACTGGAAAGGACGGTCTACCTTTTCATGGGATATATCTATTATGATGTTTGCGTATTTTCCTTCCATCCGCGCTCCTTCAGGATATCCCGAATAAGATCCCTTTCGTCCATCGGATACTTTATTCCTTCTATCTCCTGGTAATCCTCGTGTCCTTTACCCGCAAGAACGATAATGTCTCCGGGCTGGCCGTGATCGATGGCATAAGCTATCGCGTCTTTTCTGTCACAGATCTCCACATATTTTCCGTCCGTTTTCCCGATTCCGACCTTAATATCCTCTATTATATCCTGCGGTTTTTCAAATCTTGGATTATCCGAGGTAATAATCGTCAAATCCGCCAACTTTCCGCTGACTTCTCCCATTTCATACCGGCGCAATTTGGAACGGTTTCCGCCGCACCCAAAAAGGCTTACCAATCTGTTGGGTTCATATTCTTTCAATGTGCTGAGAAGACTTTCCAGGCTCATGGCATTATGCGCGTAGTCAATAATTAAAGTAAAATCATCGGATACCTTGACCATCTCGATTCTGCCTTTCACCTTTGCTTCCAGAAAAGCTCTTTTGATTTCTTCTTCCATCACACCAAAATGCCTGCAAATGGCAATTGCAGTAAGCGCATTATATACACTGAACCTTCCCGGAGTAGTCACTTCTACGGTGAAGTCCATAAGGCCTTTTACATCAAACAGCACACCCAGCTCACCCGGTTTTTTAATAAGTTTCAAATTCTGTGCACACAGATCTGCCTCTTTGTCAAAACCGTATGTTTCTATCGTACAGGTGTGATTCTTCGTTACTTCCCTCCAGCGCGCATCATCTCTATTCACAATACCTATCCTGCACTGTTTAAAAAGAAGGCCTTTACATGACATATATTCTTCAAAATCCGCATGCTCATCCGGTCCGATATGATCAGGCTCGATATTGGTAAATATTCCGATATCAAATATAAATCCCTGTGTTCTATGAAGCTTCAGCCCTTGAGAGGAAACTTCCATAACTGCCGTATCACAACCGGCATCCGTCATTTTCTTGAAATATTCTTGCAACAAATAGGACTCCGGCGTGGTGTTGACCGAATGTATCCTCGTATCTCCGATAATTACCTCAATCGTTCCTACAAGTCCTACCTTGTGCCCAGCGTTCTCCAGGATAGATTTCACAAGGTATGTGGTAGTCGTCTTTCCCTTCGTCCCCGTAATACCAATAATCTTCATCCGTTCTGCAGGATATCCGAACCAGGCTGCCGATATAAAGGCCATCGCATATCGGGTATCCTCTACTTTAATGACCGTTACATCTATTCCCGCAGGTAAAACAACATCCTTTTCCACAACGAGCACTTTCGCACCCTTCTCTACCACTTCGCCCGCAAAATCATGTCCGTCCGCCTTCGCTCCAACAAGACAGATAAAAAGGCTCTCCTCCGTCACTTTCCTCGAATCATATATTACTGCGCTGACGTTTCTATCTACTGTTCCGGTCAGGCATTCGTATTCCAGTTTTTCAAGTAATCTGCTCAATTCCATTATCATTTTTCCTCTTTTCCTTTAAAAGAATAGCATGGATATCCACTTTTTTCAACTTATACCCTTCAGTGTTCCCCTTATTTAATATACTTTCAAAAAGCTTTATATTTAATTTATTATTTTTAAATAATTTAAACACACTTTCTTCACACATAAGACTTATAGTAATAACCAAGATAGTTGAAAAACTCACTATCTCCCCCCCCTCATAAGAAAATGCGAAAAGGTCCGGTAACCCCGGACTTTTTTGCGTTCAGTATATTTATTATTTTCTCTTCTCAACTTGTATTTTATCGAACAAATCTATCGCTAATTCCTTCAATATCTCCCCGCTCTTAGGCGTAGCCGCATTGGCGGCCGTTATAGCTGCAGCCCGCTTTAACGAGATGTATGTATCCTCGTTTTTTAACATGGACATGGCTAGAATGCCACTACGCTGTCACCGCACCCAGCGGTATTTATCGCCCTTACCGAAGGAGCCTTCGCCCATAATACCCCCGACTCCGATACTGATAAAAGTCCTTTGCTTCCCATAGAAACGATAACCCGGGCAATGCCCTCCTGCCGCAATAATTCCGCCGCTCCACAATATCTCCTATATCTGTTAGTTTATGCCCTACTACATATTCCAGTTCCTTTTGATTCGGTTTTATCATATATATAAGGAAGAGCATCTATACCGCATCGCAGGGCCTCCCCGCTCGTATCCGATATGCATTTTTCCGTTTTCATTTCCTGAGATAATCAGTCTCTTATAAATATCTTCCGGTATCCCTCTTGCAATCTCCAGGATATCCGCATTGCCTGAACAGCCTGGCGACGTTGATGCCTTTTCCTCCCGCAATATTTATAACCGTATTCATACGATTTACCTGCCCGGGGATAAGAGAACCTGTAGTATATGTCTTATCTACCGCCGGATTCAATGTTACCGTTAAAACCATATTTTCCCTCTCTTCTCGTAAAGATTCCTTTTTTGAGTGCAATGTCTGCATAACCGAAGCATAAAAAATTACATGTAATTCTGCATGATGATCTGAATGCTTTCTCTGCCCCCATAGCTATTGACCGAAGGATAATATGTGATGTTTATAGTTATGTCCACACTTCTGCCGTCTTTCATCCGCATTATGCTTTCTGTCCCTGCCCGTGCGGAAAGAAAGTCATTAAATTTATCCAGATCGCCGAAATACACCATTTCATAAGAATTGCCTTCCTCGTCGCGTATGCGGTACTTTCCTACATTCTGATTCTTTCCCATCACTTGTCCGCTTATAATATGTACATTTCTCTGTGCAAAAATGGGTTTATTGTTCCCGATTCCAAAAGGCTCCAGAAGCTCCAATTCTTTTATGCGTTCTTTGGTAATATAAGAAAAGGGCATTACAGCGTCGATGTGTACCTTCTCTTCGAAATCCTCCTCTGTCAAGCAACAGACTTCATTAATCTTCCTGCGGAACTTCTCAATGTTTATTTCCTCCATGGAAAGTCCGGCAGCCATTTTATGACCACCGTATTTGGTAAAATATTCCTTGCAGGCTGTCATCTCTTCATACATGTGGTAGCCTTCGATAGAGCGCCCCGAACCTTTGATTCCTTCCTCGCCCTTCGTAAGTACGAAAACCGGCTTCCCGTATTTTTCCCTGAGTCTTCCCGCTATAATTCCGGCAAGGCTTTCGTGGCATTCCGGAAGATATACAACGAGAACCTTGTCTTCCTTCCATTCACTTTGTTCAATGCACTCTATTGCCTCTTCCGTTCCTTTCTTAGTCATTTCTTTTCGGCTATCGTTTAAATCCTTCAACTCAGCGGCAATTGTTACCGCCTCGGCACGGTTCCTGCTGTTAAGCAAAGAAAGCGCGCGTTTCGCCGTATCCAGTCTTCCTGTCGCATTAATGCAAGGTCCCAATACGAAACCGATGTGATAAGCAGATAAAGCCTTTCCGTTAAGCCCGCATACCTCTATCAATGCTTTCAAACCTTCATTTCGCGTGTGCTGCATATTTTGAAGTCCGCATTTTACAATCATACGGTTTTCATCCCGAAGTTCCATCACATCACATACTGTAGCAAATGCTGCAATTTCAAGCAGTTCCTCCAGTATCTCCGCCGCATTATCCGGATGTACGGACGCAAAAAGTGCCTGCACCACTTTATAGGCTACTACGCCCCCGCATACATTCTTATACGGATAGCCGCATTCTTCCTGTTTCGGATTCACTACCGCATCCGCTTTCGGCAATACATAAACGCGTTCTCCGTTTTCTTCTTCGTAAGGTATCTCATGGTGATCGGTAACAACTACCGTCATTCCAAGCTCTTTTGCATAAGCAACCTGTGAAGCAGCCGCAATGCCGTTATCACAAGTAACAATCGTATCCACGCCCTCCTCATGCGCTTCTTCAATCAACGAATCATTCAATCCGTAGCCGTCCTTAATCCTATGAGGAATCACCGTATCCGTATCTGCTCCGCAGGCAGTCAAGCCTCTTAGAAGAATATAGGAGGAACAGATTCCATCCGCATCATAATCCCCGATCACGCGAATTTTCACGCCTTCTCCAATTTTACGGCAGAGCAAAGACACCGCTTTATCCATATCTTTCATCAAGTGGGGAGAATAGAAATCCTGCCTGCCTCCCCATAAATACTTCCGTATATCTTCCTCTTCTATTATGTCTCTGTTACGCATTAGCTTAGCAAGTAACGGATCAATATTATATTTTTCCGCTATTTTATTAAAATCGGCTTTTTTAGCCAATATAAACCACTTTGCCATAAAACCTCCTTCATTCGCGGCAGCTTTTACCGAGGTTTGCAAAAATGGCGATATAACCAAACAGTTATACCGCCACTAATATCCTCTTATGCCGAATTATTTTGCTTTTGCTTTCTTTGCTATTTGGGTACGGAATATATACCACATTGCTCCCGAAAGGCAAATGGAGGAATAAGCTCCGCATACGGTACCGACCATGAGCGGAAGTGCGAATTCCTTGATGCTCGTTACGCCAAAGGCATACAGCGCCAGTATCATCAAAAATACGGTTAAAGAAGTAAAAACACTTCTCGACAGCGTCTGCGTAATGCTTCTATTAACGAGCTCCTTCAAATCCGTATTCTTTCCTGCAGAAGCAAGATTCTCTCTTACACGGTCAAAGATAACGATGGTTGCATTGATAGAAAAACCTACAATAGTAAGCACACAGGCAATAAATGTACCGCCTACCGGTATCCTGGCTACCCCGTAAAAGATAATTACCAGCAATGCATCATGTAACAATGCAAGCACTGAGCTGGCGCCAAAACGTATATCCTTGAATCTAAACCAGATATAAATAAGAATACATATCATTGATATCACAACCGCAATAACCGCATCCGTCTGCATCTCACTGCTGATAGCGGAGCTGATAGTCTCCGACGTAATCGCGCTTTCATCTACCGCAAACTTCTCAACCATGGAATTCTTGAGAGTCTCCCTCTCCTCCGCGGTCAATGTCCTCGTTTTAAAAATAACTTGGTTCGTATTGGCAACCTTCTGTGTCTGCACATCTGCATCGCCGGTAACTTCTTCAATCAGAGGAATTACCACGCTGTCAATATCCGCAATGGACAGATTCTCATCAAATGTAACGTTAGTAGACGTGCCTCCGACAAATTCGAGGCTATAGTTAAACGCACTTCCTTTTGTCATATGGTTGTTACCCATTACCGCAAAGCCTGCCACGATAATAATAATAGGTATCGCGAAGAAAATAACCTTCTTGGACAAGAAGTCTATTGTCTTCCTCTCTTTTCCCACACCGTACAATTTCACATTTTTAAGTCCGACCGCATAACCTGCGTTCAAAATCAATTTTGTAACGAACAGCGCCGTAAACATAGATAAAATAATACCCAATGCCAAAGTCTGCGCAAATCCTTTTACCGTACCGGAACCCTTTAATCCGAGAACGAGCGCTGCAATAAGCGTAGTAATATTACTGTCGATAATCGCAGGCATAGCTCTTTCAAAGCCAATCTTAATCGCCGATGGAATAGTCTTACCGGTAGCGAGCTCTTCTCTGATTCTGGCAAAAATAACTACATTGGCATCCACTGCCATACCGATGGATAGAATAATACCTGCAATACCGGGCAAGGTCAAAGTTATTTCAAAAGCGTTCAGAAGTACAACGATGAGCACTGTATAAATTGCCAATGCTAAGCTGGCTGCCGCACCCATTACATAATATGCTCCGATCATAAATACGACTACCAAAACAACTCCAACAGCTCCGGCCTTCAAGCTCGTGCTAATCGCTTCAGAGCCGAGCTGTGCACCTACCACATTGGATCGAAGCTCCTCAAGCTCCAGTTTCAGCCCGCCGATACGGATAGTCGAAGCCAGATTCTCTGCTTCTTCATAGGATCCCATACCCGTAATAACGGCCTGTCCGTCCGTAATCTCAGCCTGTACGGCCGGTGCACTGATAACGTTACCGTCATAAATAATATAAATAATATCATGGGTGGGATAAGCTGCTTTTGTTGCCGCCGCAAATTTATCCCTGCCTTCAGCTGTCATAGTAAGCTGTACTACGAACTGGCTGTTTCCCATGCTGTCCTGCTGGGTTCCTGCTTTTGCATCAGCGATATCCATACCGGACAACACTTCTTCATTGCCAGAATTCATAAATACGAGCGAACCCGGCTTTCCAAGTTCCTGCAAAATCGCATGCTCATCGGAAACACCGGGGATCTCAATGTTGATCCGGTCCGAACCTTCCTTGTATACCTGCGCTTCTGTGCTGTAATTCTCCACACGCTTCTGCAGCTTATAAATTGTGTCTGCCATATCCTCTTCGGTCGGTTCTTCCTCTCCTGCCACCTGATAAGTTATGCTTACACCTCCGGCAAGATCGAGACCCAGCTTAATTCCTGCGGCCGATCCGGCCTTCTCGGTTCCTATGCCTTCCACTGCTGTAAAGGTAAGTCCTCCGAGCAATAATGCCATCACAATTAAGATAATGATCGCTTTTCTCTTTTTCATCTTATTATTATCTCCTTTTTACTCAGCCAAAGCTGCTTTTATCATAATAGCACATTCTATGCGCTTTCTTTGCAGTTCACAGCCTAAATCATAAACATCATTTATGTCGCCTTTAAAATTGTAAGAATTTGCCGCACAGCCACCGCTGCAATAAAACTTGGCAAAACAATTCTTACATTTTTCTTTTGAATAAACGTTACAGGTCTTAAATTTATCTTTAATATCACTGCGGACTACTCCTTTGTCCACATTTCCCATTAAAAATTCTTCCTGTCCCACAAACTGATGGCAGGGATACAGATCTCCCCACGGAGTCACCGCAAGATATTCCGTTCCTGAGCCGCAGCCCGACAAGCGCTTCGCGACGCACGGTCCGCCTTCCAAATCCACCATAAAGTGAAAGAAATTAACCGGCTTTCCCGCTTTTCTTCGGTTGAGCAAATCTATAGCCAGCTAATCGTATTCGGCGAACAGCTTGTCCAAATCTTCTTCCCGCAGCGCATATTCCTCTTCCGGCTTCGCGACTACCGGTTCTACCGATATTTGTTCGAATCCCAGGTCCGCAAGATGGGCGACGTCTTCTGAAAAATCCGGATTATTCCTGGTAAAAGTGCCCCTAACGTAATAGTTCATCTGATCACGGCTCGCCGCAAGCTTCTGAAACTTAGGAACAATCTCATCATAACTGCCCTGACCACCCCTGTGCGGTCTCATCCTGTCATTCGTGCTTTTTCTTCCATCGATGCTAAGCACTACATTGCTCATTTCTTTATTGACGAATTCCATTACTTCATCATTCAGCAAAACGCCGTTTGTAGTAAGGGTAAAGCGGAATTTCTTATGGTTCGGTTCTTCCAGGCTCCGTCCGTATGCCACCAATTCCTTTACTACCTTCCAGTTCATAAGAGGCTCTCCGCCGAAAAAATCCACTTCGAGGTTTACCCGGTTTCCCGAATTCGCCACGAGAAAATCCAGCGCCTTTTTCCCTGTTTCAAAGCTCATAAGAGCACGTCTTCCATGGTATTCGCCTTCTTCCGCAAAGCAATATTTGCAAGCCAGATTACAATCATGGGCTATGTGCAGGCAAAGCGCTTTTACCACAGTCTCCCGTTTCTTGAAATCACCGATGTATTTTTCATAAATATCAGGCGCATATAATATGCCTTCTGCCTTCAAGGCAAGAATCTCCTCCAAGGCCTCTTCGATTTCTTCTTTCGTATAGGACAGCGCTTTTCTGTCGGCAACCGCTTGCGCGAGGTACCCGCTGTCATCCGGCGCTCCATTTTTCAGCAATTCTTCCACTATCTTTATTAAATCATAAACAATGTCATCCACCACATGTACTGCTCCGCTGTTTACGTCGAGCACAATGTTGTATCCATTGCTTTTATACTGATGTATCACTCTGGCATTCCCTTTCTTATCTCTAATTCTTCGATTCCTTTAATTCTACATTATTCCGATTAATTATCCTGGTTAATCCTATATCTGTCGGCTTTTCATATAAAACGCATAATAAGCAGCGATTTACATCGCTGCTTACGAAAACCTGTATCCCCTTAGCTTATTTCACCTTTTCGCAGCTCTGGTTGCCTACGGTACAAGATGTTTTACAAGCTGACTGGCAAGATGTCTGGCACTCTCCGCATCCACCCTTTTTCATAGACTCTTTATAGTCTCTCGTGCTTAATGTTTTGATATGTTTCATAACAAAGCCTCCTTATGTTTCATGGTAGTGTCAAATTTACTACCTATTTTTCTTTCTAAAACCTTTATTTTCGGGAGCTTGCAAATAAAAAGAGCATTGACCTCCCTTTTTTGATATAATGTCCTCGACCAAAATTCCAAAATACCAA
>JAAYNW010000029.1 GCA_012520655.1 Clostridiales bacterium
AGAATACTTCCACCGCCGATGTATACAAGCGGTGGGTTGCATTCGGATTATTATCCTCTCACAGCCGCCTTCACGGAAGTACCTCTTATAGAGTGCCTTGGGCATATGACGAAGAATCGGTTGATGTGGTAAGATTTTTTACCAGACTGAAAGCAAGGCTTATGCCTTATATATTCAAAATTGCCATCGACACTTCTATTACCGGCATTCCTACTATGAGAAGCATGGTTCTGGAATATACGGAGGATAAAACCTGCCATTATGTAGACAAACAATATATGCTGGGAGATTGCCTGTTAGTAGCCCCTATCTTCAACGAGGAAAGCCTTGCCGAATACTACCTGCCCGAAGGCACCTGGACTAATTTCTTCACGGGAGAGATTAAGACCGGACCTGCATGGATAGCGGAAACTCATGATTATATGAGCCTTCCCCTCATGGTAAAAGAGAATTCCATCGTCGCTCTGGGGCACACCGACAACGGCCCCGACTACGATTACGGTGAACATCCCGAACTGCGCATTTACGCGCTAAAGGAAGAAAAGGAAGCCTCTACGGTCGTATATAATACGAAAGGAACGGAAGTTCTTGAAATAAGGGTCCTGAAAGCCGGCAATACCGTTAAAGTATCCGTTACCTCTTCCGGCCCTTGCACGTTAAGGTTCATCAATATGAAGGGAATCAGTTCCTCTGAAGGAACCTTATGGCAGGAAGGACCGGATACCCTTATTGTTCTGACCGAGCACGGGAACAGAGAGCTTATAATAACGCTGTAAGTAAATCGATATTATGCAGGAAGGCGTCCCTTATAAATCCAAAATTTATAAGGAACGCCTTAATATTTTCTTTATATGTATATTGTTATTTATTATTTTTTACGCTTTTTCTAAGCTATGATTTAGGGATATTCATTTCAGACAATAAACATTTGAATTGCCTCCAGCAGTTCATCCATCTTATTCTCCAGTTCCTTTGTAGCTTCAGACAACTGCTCTACCTGCTTCGTCTGCTTGTTTACCGTTTCCTCCACACTTACTGCTGAAGCCGCTGTCTCCTCCGATACCGCCGATATGCTTTCAATCGCATTCAGGGTGTCTCTGCGGTTCGTATTCATTCCCTCCACATCCCGAGCACTTGCTGAGATATTATCAAGAAGCTTCTCCATGTTTCTACTCATATCGGAGAATCGCCGTCTCGTTTCCTCCACCGCTAGAGATTGCGAGCCCACAATGGCTCCGGCCTGTCCCGATGCCTTGATTGTCTCTTCAGAAACCCCTTCAATCGCTTCGATGACATTTCTTATTTTCTTCGAGGAGGTTTTTGAACTGTCAGCTAACTTCTTGATGGCTTCTGCCACTACCGAAAAGCCTTTCCCGGCTTCTCCCACCCTTGCTGCCTCTATGGAAGCATTCAAAGAAAGCAGTGTAGTCTCTTCGGAAATCTCGTCTATCGTGTCGGTCAGTATTCGTATGCTATCTATCTTCTCATTAAGCACCCTTATTTTCTCGGATAGCCGTTCCGTTATTTTTCCTGCCTCCGTCGACTGTTCTATCAGCGTATCCATACCCTTCGTTCCTTCGCTTATCATCTGGCGGGTATTATCTGCCAAGCCTTCCATTTCTTTTACATTCTTTACGGTATTGAGAATCTTATCAGATAAAGAATCCATCTTCTGCAGGCATTGCTCGGCGTCCAATGCCTGACTTCCCACACCGCCTTCTATCTCCTTCATTACCTCTTGAATGTATTCCGTGGAAGCCTTAAGCTCTGTTCCGGCCTGCCTTACATTGCCCACACAGCCGTTTACCTGAAGAGAAGTATCTCTTACTTCCATGATCAGTCTCTTGGTATTGGAAATCGTCTCCATAATATGCCCGCTGAGTTTACCGAATTCAGCCTTGTCCCGGATGCGCATATCCACAGTTAGGTCTCCCTGTGAAACTTTAACCAGACGTCTCGTTATACTTCCCATATTCCGGCTGATTCCGAACAAGATACCGACTCCTACAATTAATACTACTATACAGGATAAAATTACCCACAGATATATTCCGTTTTTAATGCTGAGCGCTTCCTTCATCAGACTGTTCTTAGGAGTCATTGCGCAGACGGCGGCATGATTCGTCCGGCACTGTTCATACATGAAAAAGTATTCTTTACCTTCATGCTCCACATAACAGCTATAGCTTCCGCTTTCATCCGCCTTGGCGTTCCGATAATACTCTTTATCGGAAAAAGAAAATCCGTCGTTATTTCCGGTATATACTTCGCGTCCATCCGCCGTAACGAAAGCAATGATACTCCCTTCTCCAAGGGTTAGATCGTTTAAGATCTCCTTGATTCTCTGCATACTGACATCTATTATCACACAGGCATTTTTAGAGCTTACCAGTCTATACTGGGAGCAAATATAGTTATCAATGCTCGTTCCAAAACGCTCATCCAGCAACTTATGCTCTCCCGCCCAGATCTTCGTCTTATCCGCATTGTCTGCGATCGCTCTGCCCTCTTCCATGAATTTATCATAGAATCCGTTTTTATCCCCTCTGCCTGTGGCAGTTGCCAGATCCTTCAAATCATCCTCAGTAACAATAATAATGTCTTTAATAAACTTATTGCTGTTCTGCTTTGTTGTAATTAGAGACTGCGCTTGCGTAAACGCATCGTTTTTGGCATTTTGATCGTTCTTATATGTATCCGACACATAATTTTTGATATTTTGATCGTTAAACAACTGGATGGAATCCGCATCTACCGATTCAAATCCGAAATCCAGCAGTTCTGCCGTCATCTGCAAGGCGGTTCGCGCCGATTCCCCGTAATTATCGAGCATACCCTTTGCCGCCTTGTTATACGAGAAATTCCCTACCAGAGCCACCATGCATACAGGTATCAGAAATCCTGCCGTAAGCTGCACTTTTAGGCTGAGCCCTCTTTTCTCTCTTCTCCTATCCGTATCTGTTTTTTTCTTCCCCGGCATACTTATCTTTTTCTGCACTTTTTCTTTCGTTTTCTTTTTTCTTCTCATCCCCGATGTCCCCTTTGTCTGATTCTTTTTCACCGTTTCTATCGTACCATGAAGAAAAAAGGAATATTACCAACCAAAATACATCTTTTTACTGTAATTATTAATTCTTTTGTCGAAAGATTCTTGTTATTACTTGTCGCAGCGTTTTGAATTTGCCATTTCTTCAATTTTCCCAATAATATTGTCCCATGTCGGCTCTTTCATCAATTCATTTTTCATATTGATTGTTTTTTCTCGGATGCTCTTACTATGATAGACCTCTTGTACCGCTCGGTATAATTCTTTCCCACGGCTGGGAAAAGAACGAACTCGTTTTCCTAAGCCCAGATTCACAATTTGCTTAGCATTATTAATTTGATCATTGAGAAACGGCATTGCTACCATAGGTACCCCGGCATATATTGCCTCATTTACACTGTTCATTCCGCAGTGTGTCAGGAATACATCCGCGTGTTCAAGAACTTCCACCTGCGGCACAAAAGAATTCGCATATATATTGGGAGGGATTTTACCTAATGTATCCGGATTAATCTTCCCTGTATTTAAAATTACCGTGAACTCTTTCCCTCCAAAAGCTCTTATACACTCCTTACAGAATCCACGATTACTTATTATGCTGCCAAGCGATATGTATACAATAGGGTTCGTTATTTTATCAAATGGAATAGTTGACTTGCCACGGATTACTTCCTGCTTCGGTGTCATAAAAATATATGAGCTATCAAATGCCTCTCTTCTATTTTGGAATTTTTCCGGAACATATACAATGTTTAAATCCGGCTTATCATAAACTACAGCCTCTTCCAATCTCTTATGTTCAAGTCCCATGTACTCGGCTTTATTTTTTCCCATGATTACTGTAATCAAACCAAAAATTATAATCAAAAGAATTGTCAAAGCAATATAGATAATCCGAAGAATAAGTCCCCCTTTTTTCTTATTGTTTGAAACTTCCTTTCTGTGTGATAAATGAATTCCAATATGACCGATTCCCAAAACAATTGTTGCAAAAATCATGAAAAAGTTCGCACCGTAAATTCCTAAAAAGAAAAAAGCTGCAACCGGTAAACTTGCTCCGGCAACAGGTATCCCCAAAAAAGAGGAATAAAAATCCGTCATTTCCCGCTCGCTACGAAAATATCTAATCCAATAACCTTCATAAAAAATCATCGCCAAAATAGCAAGTACCAACCACAGCGACCAAAGATTCGGTTCTCGTAAATTAAAATCGGAGACTATCACTGATATAACACAGACAAGTACCTCTCCAATCCTTTCAAATAACAATAAAAGTTTATTTTCATTTACGACATATTTCTCATAGTCCTTCGGTTTACACTTCATCCAAATAATATTGGGAATAAATAGCATTAACAGAAAAGTCAAACCTATATACGAAAAACCAAAATGAATCATTTCTATGCTCCTAATTTACATTTGTTTCCATTCTATCATATCTATCGGAATAAAAGTACGCGGGAAGCCCAGATATTTAAGAATTCCCGCTGTTTTTCCATTATTCGAACTCAATACGCGTGGGTTACAGCTTAACTTTTAGCCTATACTTTAAACTTATTAATTAAAGTACGCAAATCTTCTGCTATTGAAGCCAGGCTATCTCCTGAATTAGCAATCTCTTCAATGGTTGCTGCTTGTTCTTCCATAGATGCTGAAGCTTCCTGGGTTCCCGCTGCATTTTCTTCAGATACGGTAGCTAAGTTTTGAACCAGTTCAATAATATTATCTTTATTCTTCGCCATTAGCTCTGCTGAATGGTTCAGCTTTCTTTGTGTTCTTTAACGTCTTATATCTGCTATCACTCTTCCTATCCGCCCTTAATACATTTTGTTCTCTCCAATCCTCTATAAATGCCACCAAATCCTCATTAATCATAAATACAAATTTCTTACTAACAAGAACCCTTAAATCATCTTCATTCGCTTTCGTTAACGCTAATACAGGATATGCTTCAACTATTCCGTCATCATCTGCATTAACAATCAAATGAAAATATAGATTTTGTGAAGTTGCTGGCATTTTTAAAAACCTTGCACTTTCCACGATTTTTCGTGATATCATTCTTCTGTCTCCCAATGTTGCTCCTTTCATTTCATTGCGCCAAACGAGAAATTGTGGTATATTGCAATTGGAATATTTGCGTAAGCAATATACCTTTTTTTCTTAGCTCCTGTGCCAGCAGGGGCTTTTTGTTTAGCTATTCTCATAGTTTCTTTTCATGCAAACTTCTTCGTAATAGATGCGGTTTATCTTTCCACTCATAACTAATAACTTTGGATTTTCCTTTTTCATCTGCTCCGATAATTGTTTGATTATTGCATATCCCTTACTGCGACTAACATTCCAATCCTCACAAACTTCCGCAACGTCTACATATGCTGTTTTTTTCTGTTCTGCAATCATAATGTTCTCCTTTCTTGTGCAAGCCCTTTTTTGTGCTTATTTATATATTACTCCAAGTAGATATTATTAGCAAGCCCTTTTTTGTGCTTATTTACTACAAGCACAAAAATGTACCATTTTTTCTTTGTATTCCTTATTACAATATGGTAAAATAATAAATGGTTAGGAGGTGTAAATTCGTGACTATAGGCGAAAAAATCAGAATGGCAAGACGCTTAAGAGATTATACACAGGCAGAACTTGGGAGGATGGTAAAGCTTCCTGGCGATATGATAAGAAAGTACGAGAATGATGTTAGGACACCAAAAGCTGACAGATTAGCTATGATTGCCGAGAAATTAGAAATTGATATATCTTCTTTATCTGATATAAACATTACTTCTGTAGAAGATATCCTTCATGTCTTATTTGAACTAGAAGATTCTTACGGAATGACAATTGAGAAAAATAATGGCAGTTATAATCTGAAATTTGATAAATCTCTATTGGAAGATGCTGATAAAAGAAACTTGATATATGCTCTTGATTCTTGGTATGAGTATATAAAAATATCTGAATCATTATCTACTACTGAAAAGGATAACGACAAGGAATATCCAATATGGAAAATGCGTTATCCCTTAGACAAAAAGACAAATGAAACCAAACAAGTTGCACTTGTTCACGATAAATATACCAAAATAAATAAGACAATAAATACAGAAAAGCCTGATATAATTACTTTTAAAGATATAATAATTATCTTCGAAAAAATGCTTAAGGCGGGAATTCAGATTGACTTTTTCATTGAACATCTAGGTGTTGGTCAGGGATTAGGAATTTTTTGTTTTAACAATTCCCAACTTCTTTCTCTTGATGATACGAATGCTATAAAATTTGCAAATTTTATATACGCAATGGATAAGCTAAACGAATATGGAATTACTATTCAGCAAGGGGCATATACCTTTGAAAGCGATACGTATACCGAGTATTATGTATACAGTTCACAAATATCTACTATGATTCTTACTCTGAAAGAATTACAACAATGGATTAAAGAAAATTCTCTTGAAGAATTAGAAAATCTTTGTAAGTATAAAGATGCTCTAATGCCCGTGACTTCACTTTTATATAATTGAAATAATCTTAGCTTAAACATTTTACATCTCTATATAAATTTCTTAATTCTGTTAACGAAATATCAACAATGGGTTCATACATAAATGAGTTTAAATGAATATTTTCAGATGTTATAATTAAAACTCTTTCTATCACATCTTTTCTTTTTACATCTACTTCATCTTCATCATCAAATGTGATAAGATTTCTTAATTCCCTTGTCTGATTACTCTCAATTTTTCTTATCGCTTCCTTATCAGAAATCCTTCCCAGCATATATTTTTCCGCCAAAATTCTTATTGCTATTGATAAAATAATCTTGTTTTCTATTTTAATTTCGTTACAATCTTTGCAATATATTTTCTCTGCTTCTTCTAATATGATTTTCATAACAGGTTCTGCATCATTTTGAGAAAATATTTTAGTTGCTCCCCAGTTATCAATATAGATTTTTTTTAAGTCGCTAACCAAGATAGAATATGTATTTTTCAATTTATCTTCAGGTTCTTCTTTAAAATGCAATAAACTTGTAAGCATTTTATATTCATCACATTCTCCACCGTTAGTATACTCAATTATGTTTCGAATAAAGGGAATAGCTGCAACAAAAAACTTGTTTTCGTTATATATATGTGATTTCCATTTTCCAAAAACATTTTCATGGTATTCACCCTTTTCTAGCCTTATCTCTTTATCGCTTTTAATACTAAAATGTGATGTGGTTTTTAGGTTGATTCTACACGCAACAGTTCTATAAAAATCAAAATTATGTGTCAATATTATAACCTTAAATAATCCTTTTTCTGTTATATCTTTTAGATATTCAATAATAGCATATTTATTTCTATAGTCAAAGGAATCGGCAATATCATCTATTATGAGAAGGATTTCTTTTCCTTCAATTATTCTAGCTTCTATTTCAAATAATACATTCAATAAATAAAGTGCCCTTTTCTCGCCATTACTAAGTCTTTTTAAGAGTGTTTCTTCATCAATGTCTCTTTCTTCTTCTCTACTCTCATATTTGAAACATATTGTTGCTATGCTACCTTTGAGAATAACATCTTCCTGATTTTTAACATCTAGTTTAAATGGCATATTTGAAAAGCGTTCATTAAATTGTTCAATAACAGAATCCCATGTTGTTCGCTCTTTTAAAGCCTTTTTTGCAATATCCTCCAAATCTTTTTTACCTATTTTATAGGTTAGTAAAACATCTTGAAACATATCCAAATTCTCATGTAAATACGTTACCCAAAGTTTCCTTTTAAGCTCATTAATATCACTTAATTCCATAACTAAGTTCTTATTATTTAATAACAAATCTCTAAACTCTCTTGCTCCAGCATTTGAAAAAAGGGAATCAAGTTTATTGAATTTGTTCATTATTTCAGGTTCATTTAAAATTAATTTCTTTGCATCATTAATTTTATCTTTAAAAGCTTTTTCGTTCAATTCTTCATCCGTACCATCTAACACAACTTTATGATTTGCTTTAAAAAAGCCATTTTTGCTCATGTTTGTAAAAACTGTATCTGCAGATGTATGATTGAATTCTTTCTTGAATACAGGATTTCCTATTAATAACTTTTCATATGATTCTATATACTCCTTGATAAGAAGTTTAAATTCGTCACTTTCAAATATTTTTACCGTATCCTTGCTAAAAACCTTTACATATTTTATTTCCTTTAATGAATCGTCGTCAAATTTTTCGTATCTTGACATGACATTATTTAAGCAGTCAAAAATATTATCTTTTGAATAACCAAAATCCAAAGTAAATATTTCTTCCAACTCATTTTTAATTCCTGCTTTACTCTTCAATTTATTAATCAGATTCCCAAGTTTTGCAATAATATTAGAATATATTTTATCATATTCTTCTTTCCAATATTTATTGGCCAAAAGGGTTGATACTTTATCTGATTTGTATTGTTCATCATAAGAATCTATTACAAGAACTTCTTCTTTAGTTAATTCTCTCTCTGTACCATCACTAAGAACTTCATTAACTTCACGCACGGTAGGTCTTTTGGGATAGTAATAATCCATTGTTTTAACACCATTTTGAATATCTTTAATGGTATCAGCAAATGAGGTTTTCATTGTTCCGTTCGGTGCATATATCAAATGACCGTTAATATCATTTTCGTTTTTATCCTTATCAAATATAAACGTTTCCTCTAATTTGGGAATCCCATAACAATTTTCAAATTTGAACTTAATCTTTTTCATTCCCCTTAACCCTCTCATCCTCTTTGTACTTTACACAATACAGTTTTTCTATATAAAAAAGCAATCTAGGAATTACTTAACATAATTTCAAGATTGCTTTTAGAGTTTTATTCTTTTCTAGTGTTATAAAATAATAGGCTCAATGTAGTAAACTCAACTCTGATATTTGCAACCATTTTTTAACCACAGTTTTCGCAAGCGCAGTATTTATGCGGGTTTTCGAGGTTTTTAGTGTTAAAGGGCAAACACATTTATCCTCAAAGGGCAAAATTGTTTATCCTCAACCACCTAACCATATAATGAATGATTAAGAGTAATATATTCCTGTTGTTTAAAGAGATACCACTATTAGCGATAAC
>JAAYNW010000003.1 GCA_012520655.1 Clostridiales bacterium
ATCACAGAGCAATGTAACATTGATCCTATATTTTTCTGCCACTTCTTCTACAATACTTACCACCGGGCAAGCGTCTGCATCTACATATATCTGCATACTACCATTCCTTCAATTAACACGATAATCTATACCATTTCTTAATATATGAGTCTTCCAATAATGTTTTATCTGCATTTACCAGTTCAATAAATAATGCTGTCAGTCCATCCCATTCTTCATAGTTACCTGCATCATACAATTTCCAGTTTAGCTGCTCCAAAGTCCAGTTATTCTTGATGGAATTATGTAACATGGATGTGGTAGCCCAGTTTTCCTCTGAATCGGCACCACCAAGTGCAACCGGGTATATATGATCCACCGTTGGGATGAACTCCCAATATGCATTATGACACTCCTCCATTTTCCAATGAGAGTGATACGGAAATTCCTCCGGCATATAATGAGATAAAACTTTCAAGAATCCGGGATTCACCAATTTTTGACCACTATACCTATCTATAAAACCATCCTTTTTAAATTGCTACATTTTTTGTTTATCCGTATATGCTCTTCCGGTTGCTTCCATATGTCTAAAGGGATACTGCTCATTTATCAATGTCTTTGCAGCTTCCTTTTCTCCCAAAAGAAGATTTTTTCCAACCTTCTCCAAGGCTTCGATTTTTTCCATAGATTTCCACCTACCCATTTATCATAACTTGTCTGTTTTGTGCCGATAGAATAGTGTCTCTTAATTCATTTGATATCTCTACTCGCTTCAACTCTATTCCAAACTGACGGATGCTTTCTGCAAGTGCTGATTTCCCCGACAGAGTCCTTTCTTCTTGTTCATCACAAACTACAATTATTTTTCTATAACTTTTACACCGATCTTTTTCAATCAAAAGCATTTTTAGAATATCTTTGGCTATTTTAGTACTTTGCCCTCTCTTATTTCCTCCGATATGAGCAAATATTTCTCCAATAATACTATGTTCTTCTGAATAGAAATCTGGCTCAATATGTACCTCGTCATTATTTTTCATTTTTATCTTAGGATTTCTACTTACTTTACACCCCAGCCAATCTTCAACCATACAAAATATTTCATCTTCTGCCCTTTGCTGTTCTAAAGAACTTGATTTTTTCGTATCTGCCATATTCCCTCCGTTCATAGTACTGTGAAATACAAAATGACTGCTATTACAATAATCCCTACTACCATCGCCGGAATTGCAGTATTAGCACCATTACGCATATTTTCTTCATCAGTTTCCATTATTATTAAGTCTTCTTTATCAGAAATACCATTATTATTGTAATCGTGCATTTAACCACCTCAACTTTCAAATTAACCAAAATAATCTCCTGCGATTTTTTCCAACTGTTCTGCTATTTGTGAAAATGGCAGATTCAAATCCAAAGTCTTTACCCATATGGTATTGCCGCCCATAGAATACTTATTATTCGGTGTAATCTGTTCCTGCGTCTTGGCATATAGAAGCATTCCTGCAACATTCCCGGTATTATTCTTATCTAAGTTTTTTACATAGGTAAACACCTGATATAGATTGCCGGAATGAATACTCTGTACATCATATTGGCTCTGCATGGTATGAGCATAGTATTTCGCATCAATAATCAAAGTTCTCCCGCCATACTTCAGTGTAATATCAGTAACCATGGCAGGAAGAAATTCAATCATACCATCATCAATATCCCAAGGAATTGTATCCGGATTAGCCTTATATTCCGGATGATGATACCGGTAATATTCCAGTATAAACTTCTCATAAAGGCTGTGCATAGCTCTGTCATCCAAGAAGGTAGCAAGCTTCACTTCTCCTTTATCCGTTGACAATATAAGCCCAGTAATTACAAGATAACATACATTCATCAGCATCCTATAACTCTGATTGTTTTTCTGATACCGAATCCGGTCCCACTTAATCTGCCCCGGTTCTATCACATCTACATTGTCAAAAAACACAAGATTTTTCTTCAATACCACCTTATGCTCCTGCTTCACAGTCTTCTGTCGAACCAAAACCTGCATAGTAGTTTTTAATATCTGATTGAGCAGATTGTTCTCTGAGAGTTCATCATATTCACAGGACAGCTTCTGTTTGTGCTGAATCTTGTTCCTAATCGTTCCCTGAATATTAAGTTTGCCACGCAGTACGGAAAGCTCCTCTTCCTGCAATATATACTCCCGATACAATCCCTGCTTTAACTGACTTGCAACACCTTTTCCCAGGATGGCTGCAAACATATCGTGAATATTCTCAAACTCCTCCGCAGCCACTTTACCAAAGTTTGACTGACGCAGGGACTGAAAGGCATAGGTCAGCATATAGTATATATTTTTTATCAAAATCCCTTTGTCACTTGTCATTAGTCGTTAAACACTCCTCTTAGTATGTTCTGCCATTTCTGCAATTTTGTAGGTTCGTCAAACCAGTATTCTCCCAGCATCGGAAGAATATCATACTCTACTACCGACTGCATCCATTCATCACTGCAATCTTCCTGACCGCAGAAATAGCTGTGTCCAATGCAGAAACCATTTCCAAGCGAAGGATCTTTGGCAATCTCAAAGTTCAGGTCCTTGATTTTTTCTATCAATGTTTCAAATGTGTCATTATCAAAAGACTTCATATATTCCCTGAAACCGTCTGAACCAAATCCCGGCTCCATTGCGAAGAAGCTGAATCTTCGTCTAAGCGCATAATCAATCAATGCCAGACTTCGATCCGCAGTATTCATCATACCAATGATGTACAAATTCTTTGGCACTGAGAAAGGAAGCCCGTTATAAGCCAGAGTAAGCTTCTTTCCCCGATAATCCTTTTCAATGAGCATCAGCAGCTCACCGAAAATCTTACTCATATTTCCACGGTTAATCTCGTCTATGATAAAGAAATAAGGTAAGTCAGGATTATTCGCAGCCTTCTGACAAAACTCATAAAAGATACCTGTTTTCAGTTCAAATCCGTCTCCGCTTGGCTTATATCCCATAATGAAGTCTTCATAAGAATAATTCTGATGGAATTGAATAAACTTTACTCTTGTTTCATCCTTTACACCCATGATGGAATATGCAAGCCTTGTAGCGGCAAATGTTTTTCCTACACCCGGAGCACCCTGCAAAATAATATTCTTTTTATTTAAAAGCAGTCCCTTCAGGGTATCATACTTCTCTGAAGTCATATACACTTCTGAAAGAAAATCCTCTTTGTCATAGACATCTGCCTGTTCACTTCCGATAGGATTTTCCTGATTTTCTTCACGGACAATTTCCATGATGAAATCATATTCACCCTTTGTCAGTTTAAACAAACTTCCCTGTGGATTTGTAAAATACTCCATCTTTTCAAGCTCCGGAGCATCCTTTAATGTTGCATAGTCTATCGGAGTTGTTAATCCCTCTGTCTTCTCAAAATACAGATTCTCACCATCATTTTCTTTGATAATTCGACACAATGCGACAATCTGTTTCACAGGATTTGATTCATATCCGATAACCAGATCTCCGGCTTTCGCATCCAAAAAGTTCTGAAAAATTCTTCTCTTATTTCCGTTATCATTGTACATGGTGTAGGTCTGCTCTTCGCCCACATCTATATTTGCAAAGCTCCAAATCTTTGGATTTGCATTGAGCCACCAGTAGTTCACATCACCTTCCGAATGGTTGGCATAAAGTTGCGTATCAGAAAAGTCCACATCATGCAATGCCTCTGCCAATTCGTCCCTGAGCTTCCATACAAATGTGCCTTCCTCATCCGATTCTGCACTTCTTCCTGTAAAAAGAATCGTCCAATATCTCTTTGAACCATCTGTATCTCTTAAAGACACATCACAGCCTACTTTATTTGCAACTCTCTTCGCAAGGGCGGTGGCTCCACTGTTGTAAAAGTTGATATTCTCACCGTATTTTACAGATAACTGCTTGCATGTTGCCATTCCGCCATAATCAAGCATTCTATATAGAATTTCCCAGCTCTGCCCATTGAATATATCTTCCTCTTCAAAGAGTTCTTCCCATATTTCTACGGAAATACCCGGATCATAATCCGTACCGATCCATTCTACTTTTTCTGTTTTCTTATTATCTGTCAGATAATTTGCAATATAGAAAGACACATCAAAAGCAAGGATTCTGTGACTTTCATCTTCATAGCAACTATCATCCAGACTTACCTCAAACATGGAAATCAATTCCGCATCTTCATTTACTGCATCACGGATGGCATCCACAAGTTTAGCATTTTCCTTTATGTTCTGGTCTGTATGCCCCTTAGTTGGCTTAAAGTCATTTTCAAGATATATACTTGTCCCTTTGCAGACAGAGTACTTGAAAACATCATACTTATCCGGATATTTCAACCACAGATATACTGTAATTGCCATTGGTCTTTGATAATGCTGATACCCCGGTGACAGACGATCACACAAATCCTGTGCAGCAGACTGAAACTGTAATACCCTGTCTGTGACATCTTTGGTTTCATCATACAACCGGATAAACATAGCTCTTACTGCTTCTGCATCATCCTCTGCGTACTGAATCATCATTTTCCTTGGAAAGTTATTCATGGACGCAAGTAATCCGGCTGTTTTCTCTGTGGCTTTTGCAAACATCTCACTGAAATTATCAGCATTGATATCCCAGTGGTCCTGAAACCACTTAACAGCCTCCCATTTGAATTTTTCGTCAACCCATCGCTCCGAAAAAGCTTCTTTATAGCTTTTCAAGGCTATCTGCATTTTTTCGTTATTTATCATTCACTATACCTCCAAGCAAAAAGTACTTTTACAGTTACTACTTTTCCTCTGTGCTTAAAAACTTTGCATTTCCGCCAACACCATAAAACTTATCAAAGTATGCTTTTAATCTTGTGATTACATTCTTCTTTTTATTTGCTCTGTTTCCTCCACCAAATCGGCTGACAGGAGGTATAAGCTTATCAATATCAGTTCCTAC
>JAAYNW010000030.1 GCA_012520655.1 Clostridiales bacterium
ATGACTATTATTTGAAGCAAATTCCTGTTCGCGTCGTATATATGTAAGACAATGACACTCTTAAAGAGCTCCTTATAAATGTTCGAACAGGTTTTGAGCGTTTCTATGAAACTTGTGCTTCTTTGACATTTAACGCTTCCCTTCCTTTAGAAAAAGTATGGGAAAGATATACCTCACGGAAAGCACAATCTCATGCTGCCATTCTTATAACCTCTGCCGTTACGGATAACTTAATGAATTATATAGAAGAAAACCGCAGGGTAGGCAACGAAATAGTACTGATTAATACTGGGAAACTATCTTTATGAAAAAAATAACCGTCAAAATAATCGGAAATCCAAGAAAATATTATGAGATATTTTATTCTGCCGTTCTATGTATCGGACTTATTTCGCTTGCAGGCAGTTTATTTTCTCTGCCTTATCCGCCGATTGCATTTATTCTTTTCTCTTTCTTCATTCAATTTCTTATCCATTGGTCGGAAGAAAAAAATCTCCGTTTCCAGTTCTGGATAGGTTTTGTCATACTACTTGGCTTAATTGGTCTGTTTATATATGCGGGTGGTAAAAATCTTGCTCCTTATCTCTATTTTCTCGGTTTGGTCGCGATTTGTGTCCCGACCTGCATTGTATGTTACCTCGCATGCCAAAGATTATGGTTGAAGGCCTCCATCTGTATTCTGTTGCTTGCCAGTCTGATTGCCTTCGGTATACAGAGAATTACTCTTCCCAAATGGACCGTATGTCTTATTTTATTCTGTTTTCTTCTGTTTCTTGCTGAGCTTTCCTGTGCTTTTTCCGAAGGGAAATACGGCCAGAAAATACTTTATTTAACTCCGTTTTTTTTCTTATCCATACTTTTTCTTTTCCTATTGCCAGTAAGAGAAACGCCCATAAAATGGAATACCGTAAAAAATATGATAAAGGCGGTACGAGAGGAATTGACTTCTCTTATTATCAGCGCCGAGTACTTCTTTTCTTCCGGCAACGGAAGCTATACTTTATCTTTTGCCGGTTACAATGAAAGCGGCGAACTCAAAGGCAATGTTCTTTCTTCCGACAATCCTCGGCTCTCTATTGTTGGCGACCAGACAAAGGCTCCTCTTTATCTGACCGGAAATATCCATGATTTTTACAACGGCCATGGCTGGGAGAATCATGCATCCGAAAAACCTTACGATGAAGACGAGTACCTTATGCAATATGATGGTCTTATGTCAGCATTCTCACAAAGCATATATTCTGAGGAGGAAATAAAGGAGCTTACCAACTACAGCGATTATAACATTACCTTTGCAGGTTTGAAAACCAAGAGTCTATTCTTTGCTCCGCTTACACAAAACATCATACTTTTTGACGATAAGATGTCCGTCTCATCCTTTGGGGACGTTATCTGCCTTTCCAAAGCTCAAGGCGTCGGCTTCAGTTACCGGATACAGCTTATGGAGGTAAATTATTCCGACGAAAGAGTAAAGCAGCTTTTACGCGGCTATGCCTGGAAGGGAATCCCTGTTTTAACGAAGCAGGCAGCTATGCGTCAGGAATTCATATATAGAAATTATACACTCCTTCCCGAAGATCTTCCTGAGCGTATCTATTCTTTAGCAGCAGAAATTACCGCTGAAGCGGACAATGATTACGACCGCCTAAAAGCAATTGAAAATTATTTGAGCAAATATACTTATACGACTTCTCCCGGACTACTTTCCGAAGATGAGGATGTAGTAGATTACTTTCTTTTCAATAGCAAAACCGGCTATTGCACTTATTTTGCATCCGCGATGGCTGTTCTCGGACGCTGTGAGGGAATTCCCACTCGTTACGCGGAAGGCTTCGTCTCTAACGGCGCCTGCCGCTATAATTGCCGTGATCTAAATCTTTCAGGAAATAATGCCCATGCATGGGTAGAAGCATATATCGAGAACATCGGTTGGATACCATTTGAACCGACGCCTCGCTATTATAATGCTTCCAATACTGCATGGAAGCAAGCCGGAGAGGTTACTGTTACCATTCCCGGTACACAGCCCTCCGTTCCTGCAACGGCACCGAATCTTTCTTCCGGTGAAAATGAAATGTATGAAATAAGTTATCTTTCTTTTTGGGAAAACGGAAAAAACTTCTTATTTTTCATTTTGGAATGTTTAATTTTCTTGTTTATTGGATTTATTGTAATCGCTCTGCTTCTATTTCTGCGAAGCCGTTTATGGCATCATATATATATATCGGGAACCGACTATGAAAAAATACAATTTCACATGAAAAAAGCTTTCCAAATCGGAAAGCTATACGGATATCCCATCGAGAGCAACGAAACCCTTTCAGATTACGGCACTCGCACCGGAGGCTGTCTGGATACTCCAGAATACTCTTTTTCTGAAATATGTAATTTGTTCCAAAGCATCCGCTTCGGCGGTTGCCCTATTTCGGAAGAAAATATAAAGATAATGAAAAAATATACTCTTTCCCTGCAAAAACAATACCTAAAACAGTGCGGACGCATGAAACGGCTGCTATTCTATATGTGGCCAACCTTATAAAAATACAGTACTGCTCCAAGTCTCTTACACGGCTTAAAGCAGTACTGTATTTAATTAATTCTAATGTTCTCTTTCTGCATCAGCTTTTGTTTGATGAACCGTTCCTCTCGGATGCTCAGGCGGCGCATAAATAGAAGAAATCTTGAGCGGGCTTCTGCCTGTATTGATCACATTGTGCCAAATGCCTGCCGGCACAAAAACTGTATCCCCTGCACATAAATGCTGGTGAAAATTCAGTTGATCCTTACGATTGCCAATTTTAATCAAGCCCTGTCCGTCCTCGACACTGATAATCTGATCCGTATCCCGATGTATTTCCAGACCAATGTCCTCGCATGGGGGAATACACATAAGTGTCATCTGCAAGTTTGATCCGGTCCATAAAGTTGTACGGAAATATTGATTTTCCTTAGCTTCCTTCTCTACATTGGTAGCAAAAGGGAATGGGCCATGGTCAGCGCTATTCATACCATTATAATAATACATTAGTAATTATCTTTCCCGGTCTTTATTACATAATATGCCCGCACTTAAATGCTTGTGATAAGGTAATATATACAGCTCATTAATTTCTTACAAAATATCATCTGTCCATTCAATATCTACATCGCCGCTATTACTATCTCCGCCGCTATCGCTTCCGCCACCGCTATTGCCTCCGCCGCTATTTTGACTATCTCCGCCGCTTCCTCCATTGCTCTGGCCACCGCTATTATTGTTCTGATTTCCTCCCCTGGGATTCTGACTTCCTCCGCCATTATTTTGACTGCTTCCGTCGGAATTTTCACCGCTTCCGCTGTTATCTGTCCGGGGAACCGGCGCGGTCGGCTGCTGCGGCGTTACCGGTGCTGCTGTTCCCGCCGACGCTTCAGGCGCGGTCGGCTTACTTCCGGCTGCCTTGGCAGGCTTTGGCTTATTTACCGGAGAAGCTTTTTTAATAATTCCTGCTCCTCTTTTTTGGTACACTTCCGCTTTGGCCCCTTTTGTCTCCTCGGTTTCACCATCCGCTGCTGCAGATTCCTGCTCATATGCCCCAAAAGGATCTTCTTTCATATATTCCGTTACATCTCCCAGTACATGCCATCTGTTGCCGTCAAACCATTCAATATTCGAATCGTAGACTCTGACCTTCACATCCTTGCTGTCGACCGTCTTTCCTTGCCGTCCGGCCGAATTTGCTTCCGTTTGGGGCTCATAAAGGGTAATTTCGGGATAAGATTCCAGCCCAAACACCGAATAATCGAATACAAAAGAATTCACTTCCGTTCCTTCCGGCGCATTAATAAATAAATATCCGTTTTTATCGGCCGTATATGCGTATACAATAAATTTATCTTCTCCATTTCCGCCGTTTATCACATTTTTCTGTCCATCGGCCGGCTGCGTTACCGAGGTAATGCCTTCATCTCCGAAATCCCCGGTATACTCCGTCATATCCATGTCTTCTCTATTGCTCCACAGAGCAAACAAATCAGTAGCATTATTACCATATTTTACTTGAGCCGTATAAGCACCGGTACATATTCCTTTTTCAAAAGTCCCTCTCTCGTGGTAAACATCTCCGCTCTCTGCCATACAAAGCCAAGATTCAAAATCTCCTTGATATCTTCCATCCACTACTTGAGTTACCAACATCTGAATGCTGTCTATACTTCGCATAATACATCTCATACTGCCGTCATCCGCCATATACCATGCGTTGGAATACTCTTTACCGACCTCGTCATATCCGACTTCGAAGCAAAGCTCTAACTTTCCTCCCTCATCTGTCATATAATACCGTCTGCTGCCTTCCCGTAGCTTTGGCATCATAGTGCTTTGCCAGTCAACGCTCAACAGCATTCCTACCGCATCATCCAAATATTCAGGCGTATTTAAATTCGTCAACAACCTTTCCGCTTCCGTCTTGATCGTATTGCTTTCTTCCGTTATATTTACCGCTATAGCCTTCAAAAGTTCAAGGCAGTCTTTATCATCGTATAAGCGGTAGCACTGCTCCAGTAAATCTCTCTGCTTTTTTACCATACCTTCTTTCGCGTATAAATCTGCCAAGGCTTTATAGTCCTCAACCGTAAATTCTCCGGAAGAATATTTTATTTCATATTCCTCAATAGGCTTCTTTTCTTCCTCAGGAGCTACATTAACGATTTGCTCCTGTGAGGATACAGGCTCTGACTTACTGTTATCTGTACTTGCATTTCCGCATCCGCTTAGAATCAGCATAAACGAGATGGTTACTATCATAACTAATCGTTTCTTATTTCCCATAGTTTCATCCTTCTTCCTGTTTTTATGTCTTCCTCTTTTCATATTTTCCATCTCAATTTCCCGCCTTATCCGCATCCTCGATCAGCTTATTAAGAAACAGATCGGCGCTGGAATTCTTCTCATACTGACCACCTGTGAGTACTTGTTTCGCAAGGGAATATATGCTCTTCCATACAGTAGGCCCATATAAAGTTACATCTGTTCCGTCCTTTGTAAGGATTATATATCCGCGAAAAGCATATTCGGTCTTATACTGATTCGAAGGCAATCCTACCAGAACCGAAGTGAACCGGTGTCTTCCCGAGACAGTTTCATATATTTTATCCTCTAGCACCCCATCCGGACTTTTACCATAAGACATTCCGCTTAAGACCTTTTCGCCGCCCTTTATCAAAGGATATTGAGCTCTGTTGGCATTATTCATAACGAGAGTTCCGTACTCCTTCAGAACATATCCCGCAGCACCTTGGGAAATGAGCTGTGACCGAAGACTTGATGAAATGCCTGTCTTAAAGCGAATGCCTGATTTTCCAGTAATTCTTATGGAAAATCCGTGGTAAGAAAGAATATCCTCCAGTTCCGGAACCGCCGTCGCTTCATAACCGGTTCCGTTATGTTTAAGCCTCCAGACATACATTCCGATTGGAACATTCGATTCATTATATTTGTACATAACAGCTGTGTTCGCTTTCCCATCCGGAGCAGTTATCACATACTTTCCATCCTGCCAAACTGCGGCATATGCAATTCCATCCAGATAAATGTTGGCATCTCCATATCCGGCGGGAGGCGTCAACGATATGCTGTAAGAGACAGTCGGCTTAGGACAAGCCTGTGCCGGCATATTATTGTAAACAGGTATCTTGAATACAAATGTATTTTCAAGAGAATTGGCATTGCTATACAGCTTACGTATATTCTGTCCCTCGCTGGAAGGTGCACAGATGTTCTGCATATATTGGTGCCAGAACATACCGTCATAGCTCCCATCAACGTCAAATTTCTGTAAATACAACGTATCCTGTCCCTTTAAAATATAATTCTTCGAAATAATTCCGGCTCCGCCCGCAATAGACGAATATCCGTCTGTCCATCCCTCCTTGCTTGCTCTCGCAAGCCCGCTTTCAATAACAGTCTGCTCGGTATTCCCCGTAGCTCCTATATTAAAAAAATTATAATACCCCACATAGCCGGGATAAGTACCTGAAATTAAGGAAGAAGTTCCTTTTCCCTGCTCCTGGTATACCCTGCAGGCAAGATGAAATGGACTCACTTTCAGCCCTGATCCTACCGTCCAGAAAATGTTGGCGTAGGTAAGCGAAGTGTTCGGAGCATTCCCATACATAAACGTATTATTCAAGAAACTCTGTACCGCTGCCTGCGTATGATATGATTCATTATATGTAAGCAACTCATGCTGAAAGATACCCGATTCATTCAGCCCGTTTCTCGGGTCGAGATAATGCTCCAATATTCCTTTTGATGCATATGACCAATTCTCGCTATACTTTCCGTCCTGCATGTAAACCGGAAAAGACGACTCTATCAGACTTCTGCCATCCTTCATTTCTTCCGATACAACATAATTCCAGTCCAAATTCGTATTCATTTTTACGAAGGTCCAGTTGGGATGGGCCTGCTTCAGAACGGTAAGCGCCACCTTATAGCTGTCCGGAAACTGCTCTATATCCATATAAGCCTGTACGGCGCTTCTCTTTGCCGCAAACGAACGCTTCACACTCGGCTTAATATTATATGAATTTTCCCATTCCAAAAATACTTCATCGGAACATGCCAGATAAGACCTTGGTATATATCCTTTATATTGAGCATCTCGGTAATACAAAGTGACATATATCCACATTTCATAATTTCCGTCCCAAGAAACACCCTGAATCTGTACCTGCTGTCCGCTGGGAACAGCTACAACCTCACTACTGTCGTAAGAAGCTTCCGATCTTATGGAATACTCATCGCTTAAGTACACAAGAGCCATTACCGTACGCTCCTTCAGAATATCCTGCAAGGCACTTCTGGCTTCCGCCCCCGTTTCCTTCGGCTTATCCGTATTTATTTTTTCTTCGGCATTATCTTTTATCTCTGCCGCCTCTTCTATCTCGTCAATCTCTTCTATTTCGTCTGTACTTTCTCCCGGTCCGGTAGCAGCTTCCTCTGTTCCGCCCGCTTCTTCTACCTCCCCGGTCGCCGTTTCCTTTGTTTCTCCTGCCGTTTGCGCCGCCTCGGTCGCTGTTTCCTCTGTTTCTCTTGTTGCTTCCGCCATCCCCGTTGCGGCGCTTTCGGTTATTTCTTCATTCGAAGGAACACCATGCTGAGCAATTTTCTCCAATGTATTTTCTTCTGCCAGCACATTGCAGGTAAAGCCTGGAATGGGAAATAAATATCCCAATAGAACTACCATTGCTAATAACGCTGTGAATTTTCTCATAAATATATTCATGCCTTTCTTATACCGCATTTTATCTAAATCACATTTTTATTATATAAAATGCGACTATAAATATCAATTCTTGCACCCGCTCCAAATTATGTAAATAATCCATATCTTTGGCATTTCAATACAAAAAAGGCACCTACGTGCAAAAACATACGAAAGGTGTCATATAAATATCGACAGTATTAAATTGAAGTGATAGCAGGTGCAGGAAACTGCCTTAGCAACATCACGATTGTCATCAAAGGCAGTTTCACTTTTCCCCAAAAAGTTGTCAGTATATCCGCTTTTTAGCGTGCTTTTATTGAACCCTTGGCAGCATTATTATCTTTTACATTCTTCTTTCATATAGGGCGAGATTGCTTCGATTCACTTCATAAGTTCCTGTATCGGTATAACGGGCAACTGATTTGCCCTGGAATAAATCGACTAGGAAATCCAAAGACATGCTTCCCCATGAAAATGCCCGCTGCGCTATAGCTACATCGATACCCCCTCGTTCTATCTGTTCGGCAATATCGCGGGTAAAGTCGACAGTCACAGTCTTAATATCCGTATTCTGCTGTTTCGCGTATTTTCCGTAAGCGACTCCCCATAACACATCCGTCGCATAAATCAGTTTAACGTTAGGATATTCTTTTCGTATCCGATTCATTATCGCCTCTACATCTTTTTGAGTCGGACTGCTGGGAATATCTATTTTATGAACCAGAACGCCTTCTTTTGTCAGTTCATCGATAAATCCCTGTGCCCTGTTTTCTATGGATTGAATCTTTATATCAGACCACAGGCCAACAATCGCTTCTCCATCGTCGTTAAAGAGCTGCTTTGCTACTCGGGCCGCGTTTTTACCGAGCTCGTAGCCGTTGGTTTCTATCAGCGCTTCATAATCTATCCCCTCTAACGCCGAGTTCATAAAAATAATCTTCGTTCCCTTCTGTGAAGCCGTCTTTAATATTTGACGGATTGGGGCGCTGTCAATAGGGCTTATGACTATGGCATCAAAGTCTCTTTCAACAAAGCTCTCCAAAGCCTTCCGCATTTCTTCGGCTCCTTGATTTCTGGATTTCGGAGCAAATATCTCCAGTTCGAAATGTAAAGCCTTGGCAGTTTTTCTCGCTTCCTTTGCTGTCGGTTCCCAGAAATCGCAGTCAATGTCGAAAATCATAGCTACTTTCTGTCGCTTTCTCTCTTCATGTTTCACCTTGAGCTTGGATAAGTCCGAGGCTAACACGCCTACCCCTTCATTCAACTTTCCTGCCATTTTCTCTATAGTCTTCATTGTGCTGCTTTGGCTCATAGTCAAAGAAGCCACTTCTTCAGTGGAGGCGACAGACTCCTGATTAACGGCAAGAATGTTGCGGAAAGAGTCTAACAGGCTGTCCTTCTGTTTGCTTAACCCGGTAACTTCTCTGTAAAAGAGCTCCTGCTCCGATATAAAGCCGTCCACTTGTCCGTCAATTCTGCTGAAAGCCTCGATGACTTCCGTTACTGCCTTACCTTGTTGTTCAAAAGTATCCCGGGAACTGTCTACAGCAGTTTTCAACTGATTGAGCTGCAACATGATTTCAGTTATGTTCTGACTGATACTTTCACTGGCACGATGACTTTCATCCGACAGCTTCCTTATCTCGTCCGCCACAACCGCAAATCCTTTGCCCGCTTCTCCGGCTCTGGCTGCCTCTATGGAGGCATTCAGGGAAAGCAAATTAGTCTGGTCAGCTATCTCGTTAAGCTGTTCCGTGATGCCGGTTATGCTTTTTGTCATTTCTAAAAGCTGATATATTTCCGTAATAATTGCATTATTCACAGTCTGATTGCTGTTCTGGCTGCTTGACAGATTCTCTACCGCAATCTTGCCACTGTCGCTGATTTTTCCCATTTCTTTAGCGGATTCAATTAAATTTTTGGATTTGTCTCCCATTATATTAATCTTGTCAGCCAATATCTCTGCGATATTCTCGCAAGAATTAATTTCCTCCCTCTGACGTTTGGAGCCATCTGCTATGTATTGTGCGGCGAAGCCGATGCTGTCCGAAGATTCCAACATACCTTCAATGACTCCTTCAAACTGTTCCGATATAATTTTTACCGTTTCAAAATCTCCACAGAATTGATAAAAGAAGTCTTTATATTGCTTCCATATCTGTCTGTGCTGTTCATCTCCTCCCGGCTCCGATGCTCCCTCCCCCGTAAAATCCCACTGAGAGAGCTTCTCCATAAGCTCCTTATTACCATAACTCTTTTTTACTCTTTTCATTTTACCCTCTCCTTATATCTTATAGCTTTTTTTCTGTTCCTACCTGACAGCAAGAACCATAATCCTTGCATTTTATACCAATTATACCATAAATTACCATTCGTCAGAATCTATTTTATTTATATAAATATATAAATAGAAAGATAAAATACTATCTATAAATTATTTTAATAAAAAGAAGAACATGGCTCTTGATTTCGCAATGTGCGTATCAAAAGCCATGTTCTGTTTTTAAAGATTTCATCTTTCTGTCTGTAATTAATATCCTCCGGTCTTATCACTGCGCATAACAGAGGTGAATTTACATCGTACAATTTAACGCTTTCAGCTACCTTAAAGTCGCTGAAATTCGCATAGCAATATTTACATCCGTTTTTACATGTATGATAAGTCCCCAATTCGATCTGCTCCGCGCAGGTTTCGATTAACGTATATTTATCGGTTATCAGAATAGGATCATACCACCAAATTACCCTATCGCTTCCTATCTTTTCAGATAGTCTTTTAAATGTGGGTATCAGATTATTTCTTTTATTCGGAAGATTAGGCACTATATCCCTTCCGTAACCGGTAAGCGTGAATTGAAAATAAAATTTATAATCCTGCAACTCATCGAGCCGTTCTATCATATTAGCCGGATTTTTAGTCCAAAAATCAATACAGTCTACTACATCCGGCAATAACCTTATTCTACTGACCTGATGAGGATTCATCGGATTTTTGCAAGGCCTCCGCTATTTTCTCTTCTACGTAACTCATATCCTCCGTCGGCTCAAACCTTTCCAGTACTCGTCCTTCTCTGTCTATCAAAAATTTTGTAAAATTCCATTTAATATCAGGCTCGTTTTTATAATTCGGGTTTGTTTTCAACAGAACGCCTTCTAACCGAGGAGTCATTTCATTTTCCGGATTAAAGCCCTGAAAGCATTTTTGTTCTATCAAATATTTATATAAAGGAATCGCATTTTCCCCGTTAACATCCACTTTAGAAAATCTAGGAAAAGTAATTCCATAATGCATATCACAGAAGCTGGCAATTTCTTCGTTGCTTCCGGGCGCCTGATTTCCGAACTGGTTGCAAGGGAAATCCAGAATCTCAAAGCCTTCCCCTTGATGCTTCTCATATAAATCCTGTAAAATATCGTATTGAGGTGTAAATCCGCATTGTGTTGCGGTATTTACAATCAACAGAACCTTTCCTTTATATTGGTCTAACGAAACCTCTGCGCCTCTAATATCCTCTACACTAAAATCATAAACATTTTTCATCTTTTTTTCCTCCTATCACATTTTTTAACTTTGTAATGTTTCATTTAATAGTTATTCTATATTTTCAAGTACCTTATTCAGCAATCGGAGTTCATGTATTTCCGGGAGATTCCAAAAAGTATCAGAGCAATACCGACGGCTACATTGCGAAACCGTACAATATTCTGCGGCAAAAAAGGCGAAACCCGAAAAAAGGAACCGCCTTAATTTATAAGATTTATTTGTGTTTTTCAAACATAGCTTTTCTCTGCTCTGCCGTCGTACTCATTTTCTCAATATTCCCTACCAAATCCTGAGTAACAGAGGCAATCTGATCCGTTGTCTGTTTGCAGTCAGATACGAGACTTTCGAATTCCTGCATAGCACTTTCAGTCTCTTTCGCGCTTGCGGTATTGTGCTCCGCAGCATCTGCCAACGATACAATACCCTCTTTCATCACATTTTTATGACTATCGAGCGTATTTACTTCCGTATTGATTACATCAATCGAAGCTCCTACATTTGTAATCTCTTGATTCAGCTTTGCGAAGATATCTCTTGTCTTGCGAATCTTATCATTCTGTTGAACGAAAGCATCAGAAACTTTTTGAGTAACATCTACACTTACATTAGAATTCTCAATCAATATATTGACTATTTTACTAATATGCTCAGAGGATTCTCTCGATTGATCAGCCAGCGTACGTATCTCTTCCGCAACAACTGCGAACCCTTTTCCTTGCTCTCCCGCCCTAGCTGCTTCTATTGAAGCATTCAATGCGAGCAAGTTGGTCTGACTTGCAATTCCCGCAATAATCTCCGTTGCCTGACGGATTTCCAATGCCGACTGGTTGGTGAGGTCTGTCTGATTTCTAACATTTTCAATCGACTCGCTGTTTTCTTCGCTTATAGTCACCAGTTCCTGCATAATCTCTTCGGAAGACCGGTTATATTCCTTCATCTTATCCGCACTTGCAGTCAGCGCATCAATATTTGCTGCAATCGTCTCAATCGCATGGCTGATATCCAATATCTTACCTTCAATTTCCTTTGTTTGATCCGCCTGTGATATAGTATTCGCCGTAATACTCTCTACTTCGCGGCTCACTTGTTCCATAGCCTTTGTCATATTATCAAAGGATTCTCGAAAATCACCAGAAAGTGTATCCAAAGAATCCACAGCATTACGTATTCCCACCACGACTTTCGCAAATGACTTCATCATATTGTTGACATTGCGCATCATCTGTCCCAGCTCATCGTTACGCTCCGTAAGCTTATTGCCGTCAAGCGTCATCGTTCCGTCTGCAATCTTATCGAAATTTGTTGCCATTTTCCCCAGATTTTTTAAGACTACTTCTATCAAGCCATAGATTGCTGCCGCAAGCACAGCTAAAAGTATCAGAAGAATCAGCGCCGCGAATCCTGCAGACATTCCTTGCTTTGCCACCTGCAGCAGGATAAAAACCAATATCAAGCCAAATGCAATTACCGGTCCGGCAATCATTAGCAGCAGGCGAAGCCATGCTTTGTTTTTCTTTGTCGTTTCCATTTGTATCTTCCTCTCCTTTTTCACTTATGATGTATGCTTATTATAATACATTTCTTTCCTTTTGTCTTGCTGTTTCTACATGATTCTACTCTTTAATGAATAGTGTGGAAACATATTCTCAAATATTTGCATATCGAAATGCTTTAAGGTCAGCAGGAGGGCAAATATTTCTATAATAAGCTCTCCTGCTGACCTTGTGCGCAACAATCTTATGGAAAAACACTTTTTATACTTTTATATATTTGCTTCCTGTTAAATATATTATTACTTAATAGGAAGCAGCTCAATATATCCTCTTGTTCCGATAGGCTCGAGTTGGATACGGGGATTCTCCTTATCCCAAGAGTAACCGATCACAGAGGGGTCATACTTATCAATTGCATCCCACACTTCTCCAATTGCTTTCTCATAATCTGCCTCCTCAAAAGGCTCACCTTGAAACATTAAGTATTTTGCCGCGGGAAGTTCGATGATCTCGAATCCCTCCGGTACTTCACCGTCATAATCAGAAGATACTTCAACTCCCTGCACATATTCTGAGGTTCCTGTTTTGATGTAAGACCTCGGCAGCCATAAGCAGACCGGTTCTCCGCTACCGGATTTGATACTTGTCAGCAATCCCCACACATCACAGCCAACCTCTTCGCAATATGTCCAATAATCCGCTGCCTTAATTCCACGTTTGATAATAACCTTTCTGCCAGGCTTTTCTATTACCTGAATAAAAATATTTTTTACTTTTTCCATCGTTTCGTTTCTCCCTTCGTTTTTGTGAAATTTAACTCCGTAAGGAGTAAATAAATATAAAGGAACCGGTTTTTTAGCATACTCGCGCGGATTACATCCGAATTCACGGCGAAAAGCACGCTGATAGCCATCTACACTCTCAAAGCCGTATTCAAAAGCTATCTCGGCAATCTGACAACTCTCATCTCTTAATTTTAACGCTGATTTTGAAAGACGAAGCCGTCTGATATATTCGCCGGGCGTTTTCCCAGTGTAATATTTAAACATCCTGTGCGCATACCACGGGGAAAACATTGACGCTCTTGCCAAATCGGCAGGCGTAATTCTCTCGTTGATATGTTGTTCGATATAGTCCTGCATACGTTGTACCGCTTCAATCTGCTCCTTCATTTCGTACCTCCTTACATCGTTCATTATATATTTCCTGCGGAAAGAATCTCTCGACTATTTTTGCTCAATAGCTAGGAATGTATTTTTATTTGAAGTAATTAAATCCTTTATATACTGGTCAAGCATAAAAATGATGTAAAAGCTCCGGGAAATATTCAAACACGATTTCCTCCTTGTGTGTATTCACATTTATGATTGCCGCAAAAATCATCATAATCATTTTGCTGTCTATATCTTTTCTCATTTTTCCTTGCTTCTGCCAAAGCGTTATGATTTCCAGAAAGCTGTCATATAGAAAGTCCACCGTATCAACGCCGTTTTCTTCACGATATACTTGCTCCAGTTTTTCAAAAACGCTTTTGTTGTACCATTCCCTCAGGATAGGATTTGCTTTTGATCCTTCTACGTTTTGTTTAAGCATTTGTCCTACTACGACCATAGGGCTCTGCTCTAAATTAAGAAATTGCTTTTTCAACATTTAAAAAATAGTTATGTAAATTCCCCTTAACGCCCTATTTCTACTCTATAGTATCTTTTTCTGTTAAAAAAAGAAAAATCGGAAAAACTATAAGCAGTAAAGGAGGAATTGCTTTGGTACAACCCTTATTTCAAGCAATGGAGCAATGTTTAATGGAGCAGGAAGCGCCGTCAAAGACACTACAAGCCTTAGCTGAACAAAGAGAATTTAATGATTACCCTTTTGAGCTGTTATATCATCAACGGTTTACAGAGCAATCTCCGGTTCATCATCCGGAAGGAAACGTCTGGAACCACACGCTTCTGGTTGTTGATCACGCTGCACAACGAAAGGATGAAAGCACAGATGCCAGAGTATTTATGTGGGCAGCGTTACTGCATGATATCGGGAAACCCGCTACCACGAAAATCCGCAATGGAAGAATTACCGCGTATGACCATGATAAAGTCGGTGCAAATCTGGCAAAGGATTTCTTATCCGTTTTCACAGAGGACTCAAATTTCATAAACCGCGTAACATGGCTTGTACGATACCATATGCAGCCGCTCTTTGTGATAAAAAACTTACCGTTTCAAGACATCGAGGGAATGAAGAAACATGTTAGCATACACGATGTGGCGCTACTCGGACTATGTGACAGACTGGGGAGAACAGGGAGCCAGCTGGAGACCGAAGAGAAAAATATAGAGTACTTTCTGAAGAAGTGTTCGTTACTTCCTTAAGAAAATACAGATAAAATCCGAATTGCCTATATGTGCCACGGATTTTCTGTTTAATAAAATTAATAAAAAAAGTAAAATATTGCTGAATCAAATCTAACTTTGTGATAAGATAGAAAAGATTTTTATTATCAAGTTCTATCTTAATGAAAATTACCTTCTTTATGAAAATTACCTTCTTTGATAATAAAAAATAACAAGTAAAAAACAAAGGTACCCTATGTAATAATAGGTATGGTTAAACTATGGAACATAAATTAGAGAAAAAATATGGGCTTTTTATGGCCATCGCTATGGTTATAGGTATCGTCATCGGCAGCGGTGTTTTTTTTAAGGCAGAAAAAATTCTCACTGCAACCGGAGGCAATTTAAAACAGGGGATTCTCGCCTGGGTGATTGGCGGCATCATTATGATTTCCTGTGCGTACACTTTTTCTGTCATGGCTACCAAATATCAATACGTCAATGGTATCGTGGATTATGCTGAAGCCGCAATGGGGAAAAAATATGCCTATTATGTAGGCTGGTTTATGGCACTCATTTATTATCCTACAATTACCTCAGTTTTGGCATGGGTTTCCGCAAGGTATACATGTGTAATCTTGGATTTTTCCATTACAGGCGGAGAATGTATGACCATTGCTTGCCTCTACCTGATCTCGAGCTTTACAATCAATGCCTTATCTCCGGTTTTGGCAGGGAAATTCCAAGTAAGCACTACAATCATCAAGCTGATTCCGCTCTTCTTAATGGCAGTTGTCGGAACGTTTGTCGGACTAAAAAGCGGTATGACCGCGTATAATTTCACGCATTACGTATCCCATGGTAGCTCAAACGGATTATTTACAGCCGTTGTCGCGGCGTGCTTCGCTTATGAGGGCTGGATTATTGCGACCTGTATTAATGCAGAATTAAAAGATGCTAAGAAAAATCTTCCTCTGGCTTTGATTGCAGGTACTTTTATCACTATGTCCGTTTATATCCTGTATTACATCGGTTTAGCCGGAGCTGTTAAAAATGAGGTAATGATGGCTGGCGGCGAAACCGGCGCCAAATTAGCATTCCAAACGATTTTCACCTCGGCGGGAGGCTCGCTGTTGTTTGTATTTGTTATCATTTCATGCTTAGGAACCTTGAACGGCCTGATGCTCGGCTGTACGCGTGGAATCTATTCTATTGCCGTAAGAGGCCTTGGCCCTAAGCCGCATGTATTCAACCAGGTGGATCCGACCACCAATATGCCTGTTAATTCCGCAATTCTTGGATTATTTCTCTGCGGCATATGGTTATTTTATTTCTATGGAGCTAACTTAGCCGGCAACTGGTTCGGATTCTTCAGCTTTGATTCTTCAGAATTGCCCATTGTCACAATTTATGCTCTGTATATTCCTATTTTTATCATGTTCATGATCAAAGGAAAAGAACTTAATTTTTTTAACCGCATATTTATGCCCTGCATATCCCTTGCCGGCTGTGTATTTATGATCTTTGCCGCCTGGTTTGCACATGGAATTGCTGTAGTTTCTTATTTGATTGTATTTTCTGTAATTATGCTGTTTGCCTCTCTGCTTTTACGAAAGGTCAAACAGCATCTGGGGGGATGA